>NZ_JABAIL010000008.1 GCF_012641475.1 Flammeovirga agarivorans
AGGAGTTCTGAATCGGTTTTATTTTGATATATTTTTGAAAATTTATTCATCCTACATTTATGGTTGCCAACATTATGTAAACACAATTGTGTTTATCTACATAAATCTATGTTATTACACTATTGCATTTATTGATTAATACCTTCAACTACTATTTTCACAGGTAAGCTTGCTTTGATATTTCTAGTTTGCTGTTAATTAGATTGTTGAAAGATGAGTTAAAGATATAGCTTATTGTAATACAAAACAAGATGATAATCTGTGTAGTAAACTTAATGTAAAAGTCGCACATAAAAGAGCTATTTGATACTCATATTTAGTTGATAGATCTTTTAATGAATAGTAGACCCAATATCTTCTGCAATTGCAACAACTTTCTCGACCACTTTATTTAATTCGTTTTTTCTCCAGTTGATAAAGAGATCAATAGTTTCTTCTAGCTCGATAAAGTGTACATTTTCTATTTGTGCAGATTGAAATGAATTAGGTAATACGGTAATACCTAGCCCTTTCGAGACTAAACTTAAGATCATTCCGCCATAATCGGATTCTATGGCTATTTTAGGATCTAGTGAGTGTTTGGAGAACCATTCTCTAAGAATAGATGAAAAGAAAGTGGAAAGGTGTAAACCAGAAATGATAAACTTTTCGTTTTCTAAACCATTTATTACGTCATTGCAAAGTCGGTGGCCTTTTGGTACTACAAGACATATAGGTTCCGAGTAGAGTTTTTTAAACTCAATATTTGCATTATTGATTTTATCTCTACTAAATGCCAAATCTGTCTTATAATCTAACAATAACCTTTCATGATTCTCGTCCATAGGTTCAGCTAACTCGACTTTTAACTCCGGTAATTTATGATTGACCTTTTCGATAAACTGAGGAAGGTAATCGTAAATAATTGATCCAGGGTAAGTAATTGAGAGGGCACCAATATTACCACTGTCGATTTTTTTAGCATGACTAATGATCTGATCCAATTCTCTCATCTTTGTTGTTAACTGTGCTTGAAGAAATTTTCCTGCATTAGTCAGTTTTACATTCCTTTTGTCTCTATCAAAAAGCTTGATATTTAATTCATCTTCCAAAGATTGGATTTGCCTACTTAAAGAAGATTGTGAGAGATATACCTTTTCTGCTGTCTTCCAAAAATGAAGTTCCTTAGATAATTCCAGAAAATATTTGATCTGCTGAATAGTCATTAATAATTGCGATTTATGCATTAGTTGATGAAAAATATGTATTTTTTATTCGATATCAAAACAGTTCTTTTGCCATAAGTAATGATGAAACATTAAAAAAGAATACTATGGGGATTGAGAATATAGTAGCGTTTGTGATCACTTCCTTTATCTTTATTATTACACCAGGGATTGATACAGCTTTTGTGTTGAATAAAACTATCAGTCAAGGAAAGAAATCTGGTATTTATGCTACTGTTGGAATAAATACAGGTGTATTAGTACACACTTTTTGTGCTGCTCTAGGTTTATCTTTACTTATTGCTAAGTCAGTTTATGTTTTTCAATGTATAAAATATGCAGGAGCAACATACCTTTTTTTTCAAGGTATACGATTACTTTTTAATAAGAAATCTCTTGGTGATAGAACAGTTTATCAGCATGAGCAATCAACAAAAAATGACTTCTGGTCGGGTTTGCTCACAAATACTTTAAATCCGAAAGTTGCATTATTCTTTTTGTCATTCTTTCCTCAGTTTATTAACCCACAGGAATTGAACAATCCATTGCCTTTTTTAATCTTAGGTATAACCTATGCTTTTATTGGAATGATTTGGTATCTCACCCTCACATTATTTGCCAGTGTCTTTGCAGAGAAAATAATACAGAATCCAAAAGCAGGCATATGGCTGAACCAGCTTAGTGGGGTAGCTTTTCTTCTAATGGGATTAAAAATTCTTTGGAGTAATGATTAGTGATTGAAAAAGTATCGCTGTATTAACATTGGAATTTGGGTGATCAATAAACCCGTTAATATTAACCCACCTGAAATATAATGGTATGTATAAATTTCAGCCCCAAGAACAACAGCAAATATAGTTGTGAAAAGTGGTATAAGGTTCATATATACCGCAGCATTTTCAGCTCCAATAATTAGAACAGCTTTGTTCCATTTATCATAAGTAATTGCTGTTCCGAAGATGCCAAACAATAAAGTGGCCTGCCAGAATCTTATTGAATAATTGAAAGGTTGGAAGTGGGAAAAAAGTGGTGAAACTATCATAAAAGCGATAAAACAAATAAGGTGTGAGGCAAAGGTGAAAACAGGACTTGAAATGTTTGAGACATACTTCTTTATCCAAATAGGGTAACAAGAAGACAATAGCATGGCGATAAAAATGTAAGTATCTCCTTTTGAAAATTGGAGAGCTTGAAGGTGGAATACATCACCTTTACTTATTAAAAAAATGACTCCAAATATTCCGATCACTCCACCCAGTAATTGATAATACTTTATCACCGAATTAGAAAAAAAATAAGCGAGTAAAAGAGTGGCTAATGGGTTTAAACTCATGATCAAAGAAGCATTGATAGGGTTGGTGTATTGCATTCCCATAAATAGAAATAGGTTGAAACTAAATAATCCTAATACACCTACTATTGCAATTCCTTTTAATTGAGGTATTTTCCATTTAAAAGAATTAAGGGATCTGTGGCCTAGTAGTCCGAGTGCCAGCGTACCTAGAAAATACCGCCAAAAACCTGCTTCAAGAAAATGAACACTACTCAACATAATTTTCAGTAGGTGAAAATTCAACCCCCACATTAATGTTGAAAAAATAAGATAGAAAGAAGCTCTCATCATCTATAGTTAGCGACTCCAATAAAGGAGCCGCTGTTAATTAATATTGGTTGAAAATTTTAGAAACAATCTTCCATTCTTTGTCAATCTTTGTCAGTAATAAAAAGTCAGTATAGACTCGTTTTTTTCCATTGTAGAGGTCTAGCGTAACACTGGCTTTACCTTGTTCAATATCTATTTTTCTCCATTTTGGCTGAAGTGCAATAGTAGCATAATCGAATGTTTTGTCAGATTGTCTTTCTTGTAATACACCTTCCCACATATCGCGAGTAAAGAGAAAAAAGTGGCCATTTTCTTGAATATTTATAATGGCAAATTCGGGGTGAAATATATTTCTGAAGGCATTAATGTCCGTAGCATTAAATGCTCCCTGCAGATAATTTTTCTCAATAGTATGTTTGATATTTTCGATTTCCATTTGATGTTTATTTATAGTGAAAGAAGAAAGCGTTTGACAACAAATAATGTGTAGAAAGCATAGATGTACTTTCCATTTATTCATAGTATTTAGGACTAAGTGAAAGTGAGTCGAAATGTGCTTTATCATGTTGTATCCATAATTGAGCATTTTCTTGATCTAGAATTCTTTGTACTTTATCTAATGAAGCAAGACTCTCTTCTTTATCCGAATTGAAGGTGGGGATTCCTTTGTTCTGGTAATTTTCTTTGTAGTATGCAATGTCGCCAGAAATCAGAATGCTTCCTGTTTTCTCCAATTTTAGTAATAATGATTGGTGTCCTGCAGTATGTCCCGGTGTCGATATAAATCGAATTTTTCCATCACCAAATAGATCATAATCTCCATGAAGTTTGATCACCGTCGAATCTTTTAGCTCCTGATAGTCCTTATAATTAACGGGTAGTGGGTCAGCCTGAAAAGCAAGGTGATACTCTTTTTCCTGCATCACTAATTGTGCTGATTTAAAATAATTGGCATTGCCCGTATGATCATTATGGATATGTGAGAAAGCGAAATAGTCGATACTCTCCGGAGGTACACCAATTTCCTCTAATTGAGAGAGAACAGTTTTTTTCATTCTTAATTTAAAAATCCATGCCTCAATATCTTCTTCGACTTCAATCAATTGGTCTGAAAGTCCAGCATCCCACATTACTTTACCTTTGGGATGATCTATTAAAAAGATTGGGTTGGCTAATTCGATTTCATTCTGATCGTTAGAATTACTATCCAGCTGAGATCGATCCGTACAGGTAATCTCTCCAGCATACAATACATATAGTTTCATTGTTTTATTGGGGTTAGAATCCGTAAGCTTTCATTTGAGTTTGTGCCAGTGATTCAATATCATGGGCCACTTTTTGAGCAAAGTCTTCTCCCGATATTTGGTCAATAGGGTTACGCATCGGTCGGGACCCTTTTTCCATGGATATTAAATCGATAATTTTTTGAACTACAGCCTGTGGATCAGGTTGATTTTCTTGAATTGCTTTGTATACTGCTTGGTTTGCATATGCTGTCATCTGTTCCGCCCACCCAGCGTAAGATAGAGTGACATCAGACAAATCTGCTTTAATGCCTGATTTTTGGTAAAGTGTAGTAGGGAAAGATCCGGGTTCAACTAAGATGTTTTCCACTCCCTTAGAGATTAACTCAGAATAGGACCCAGAGACCAAGGCTTCTAATGCAAATTTGGAGGCACAGTAAACGGCATTCAATGGAATGGAAAAGAATCCTAACATACTGGATAAATTAATGATTAATCCGTCTTGTTTTTGCCTCATTGAAGGGAGTACTGCTTTCATTAATCGGAGAGGAGCATAGACATTTACATCAAATAGTTTCTGAACTTGTGTAATACTGTGTGCTTCCAAAAGTCCACCTCCAAATACACCAGCATTATTAATCAGTATATCAATACTGCTATATTTTTGAGCGACCTTCTGAGTTACATGTTGTACTTCTTCTTCTGAAGTAACATCAAGAGCAAGGACATCAACATTATGAAGTGACTCTAACTCCTTTTTTACTGTGGCGTTAGAAGAGTCTGTGTTTCGCATCGTCGCTACTATGTGGTATTGTTCTTTTTGAGCGAGCTGTTGCGTAAGTAATTTTCCGAAGCCTGAACTAGCTCCTGTGATTAAAATTGTTTTCATATCTAATGCTTATGATTTAGATACAAAAT
This sequence comes from Flammeovirga agarivorans, assembly GCF_012641475.1. Lineage (NCBI taxonomy): Bacteria > Pseudomonadati > Bacteroidota > Cytophagia > Cytophagales > Flammeovirgaceae > Flammeovirga > Flammeovirga agarivorans. Next base: position 4,971 of record NZ_JABAIL010000008.1, read on the forward strand.
TAGAGGGAGTAGTAGGCTTTTTATTTGTCTAAAAAGACGTATTTACTTGTCTATAAAGTTACTATCTGTGAGGGGTTGACTTTGTATTGAGCTTTAAAGGATTTACTAAAATGAGCAAGGTCTTCAAAGCCACATTCTAGGTAAATATCAGAAGGTTTTCGATGGGTAGTCGTGAGTAACTTGTGGGCATGTTCTAACCGTTTTTTCTTAAGCCATTTCGCAGGTGTAATATGGTATAATGCTTGAAAATCTTTCTTAAATGTTGAGATACTTCTTCCCGATTCTCTGGCAAATTCAATCAATTTCTTATTTTCTAGATAATGGAATTTCATGTAATGATGTAAATCAGCCTTACTTTTTACAGCATAATTTTGTAGTTGGTAGGCTAAAGTATCATCACTTTTTATCATTCCTATTAATGCTTCAGAAGTTTTTAATCTTGCCAGTTGATTGTCCATCGGAATCCCTTCTTCAAAAAACAGTTGAAGTGAACTGATAAACTGTTTGAGAATCGGGTTTGCACTAATGCCTATTACATTTTCAATAGGGACTTTATTTTTTTGAGGAGTTTCGAAGTGAAGTTGTGCAAAGGCCTCTTGAACAAGATCTTCTTGAAATGAGAAGACAAAACTAGAGAATTTCACACCACCATTTTCCCAAGTTTTAGTGATAGTAACTTGAGTATACTTTTTCAACAATACAAATTCACCTTTGGTAAACATTTGTACCTCTTTACCCTGTTTTACTTTGAGAACTCCTTCTCTTATATAAGTTAATAAATGGTGTTTGGGATAGATGTCGATCACTGCTTTCTTCTTCCGTTCATGAGAAAGAATAATTCTACTATTGTTGTATGTAATGGTTTGATTTATCATAGCGTCAATTCAGTTGGCAACATCTATATCCCCAATTGGTCTTTATTTCTTTTCTAACGTTTTAGCATTAGAATATTTTACTTGATATTCGTTCAATGTACTCCAAATACTAAAAAGTTGCTCAATAGCTTCTTTATTTTCTCCATCAATATCCGTATTTGAGATGAAGATTTGCCCTGATTTGGTTTCAGAATTAAACAACATAAGAGCAACAACGCCAGGGTCGCCTCCAGTATGTCCATAGAAATGTTGTGGAGCAAAACCCATAAAGATCCCCTTTTTATAAGAAAGCTGCATAATAGGATTTTCAGCATCTTGTGATGTAGTATCAGTTTGTACTTCTTGGCCAAAAAGTTCAACATAACTATCAGTTTGTAGCAAAGTTCCTTGGCCATGATACCCTTTAATCAATTCCGTTAAATATTTTCCAAGGTTATCACTCGATGTAATAAACCCGCCATCAGGATACGTCACAAGATGGTAGGAAGGGAAAGGTATTTCCTTATTCATATACAATTGAGAAAACTGATGGGTATCAATTTCTGATTTCAACCAACCTGAGGATGACATGTCCAACGGTGTCAGTATATGACTTTTTGTGAAGCTACTGAATGATACCCCAGCTACTTGCTCAATAATTAGAGCGGCAAGTGTTGCCCCAGTATTAGAATACTGATTCTTTTCTCCTGGTTTGGCATCAATAAATATATCTTTTGAATACCATTCGCCATCTTTTGTTAGCGTATTTTTTAGGAACTCTAAAATGGAAATATCACTTGATGGTGGTTGAAAGAATTGAAAAACTTCTACAGTATCTTTCTTCGATAACGGTTGATCTAATACATAAGAGAAATTGTAATTGTCAGTATCAATAATTGTAGAAGTATGATGCACCAGATGCCTAATAGTAATGGGTACATTAGGTGAATAAGGGTTTTCTACTTGAAAAGGAAGGTGTTTATTTATCGGGTCATCTAAATGTAATAAACCCATTTCTTGTGCCTTAAGCAGAGCAATACCAATTAGTGTCTTGGAGACAGAACCTACCGTTTGTATTGTTTCTGCAGTATAAGCAATAGAGTCGCGTACATTGGCATAGCCAAAACCTTTTTCATACAAAGTACCTTCCTCGTTCGTGATTGCCACAGAAAAACCATTGATATGACCTAACTGATAGAGTTCATTCAGTTGATAGGTGAGTGAGTCTGTGATTGGTGAATTTTTTAAGGAAGTTTCATTTTTCTCTGAGATAGATTGACAAGAGATGAGCAGTAGAAAATAGAAGCTTAATAATTTACTCATTTTTATTTAGTGTTTGGTTGTTGGTATTCTTCAAGTCAAGTTGACTCAAAGTGATGGAATAGATCAAAAAGTTCTGGTAAATATAAGTAAGTCTCGGAATAATTGTAACTGTCTTTCTCTTTTTTAATACAGGCTTAATATAGCCAAAAAGGGTAGATGAAATGAACATCTACCCATTAAGTATTAGATCAAGGATTTAGTGAATTCCTCAATCGTTAATTTTGGTTTTCCTAGGAGGTCCCAAGTAGGTTGGGACACTTGTTCTTCTTTTAATTGCTCAACATAAGTAAGCATATGTTCCATGAAATCTTCATACTCTTTACTAGGAAGACCAATATGTTTTATCGTTTCCATAGGGTATTCAGATATTTGGATAGAAGGATTATAAATATTGACAAACCTTTGAGCCGCTTCAGGGAAGCTTAACCCTTCTTGTCCCTGTACTGTAAATGCTCTATTGTAAACTTTATCGTTTCCGATGGCATTATAAATTGTATCCGCTAAATCTGTAGTGTTGGTAAAAAATACAGGGTATTGGTGGTGACCAATAATGCCGAAATCTTCTCCTTGAATAAACGTAGGGAAGGAGTCTAAAAATACCGAACAATGGAAGTAAGTATAATTAATACCTGAGTTTTTTAGGTATTCCATTCCAGGTTTACGGATACGATTCGTTTTATATTCCATGCCTTTCACAGCAAATTCTGGATGTGAGGAATCGATACCCACAATCTGCATAATATGATTGATACCTAATTCTTTACTGATATCAATAACATTCATAATACCTTCTCTTTCGGGTTGGAAGGAAGCATTTTCATCCCAGTTGGTTGTATTAAGATTAAGGTAAATAGTCTCAGATCCGGTTAATGCCGTTTTTAAACTATCTTTTTCCGCTACATCTCCGTAAACAATCTCAACTGTAGAAGGTAATATTTCTTTTGCCTTCTTGATATCCCTAACTACAGCCTTAACTTGTACCCCTTTTTTTGTAAGTTGTTTTGTAATAGGTAAACCTAATGTGCCAGTAGCACCGATGATTGTAATTTTTTTCATGTTTGAGTGTTTAATGACTTACTTTGATACCAACAATTCCAATGATAATTAGAGATAAAAATAGGATTTTGTACCAGCTAAACGCATCATGGAAAAGTAATAACCCCACCAGAATAGTTCCGCTGGATCCAATGCCTGCCCAAACGGCGTAGGCTGTGCCCATCTCAATAGATTGCATTGATTTAAGTAGTAAACCAAAGCTTAACGACCCAAATACGAAGAAACCAACAATTCCTTTCCAATTGGTGAAACCTTCAGAATATTTCATCGAGGTAGTAAATGCTACTTCAAAAAGGCCTGATAATAATAAATAGATCCAACTCATTGTATTCTGTGATTATGATTACAGAACAAATGTAGAGCGGAGAAAAAGGGAATCTTTTTACCTATGTTAAAAAATGAATTTACTTTTCTGACCGGATACGACTTAAGGTAACTTGTGTAATGCCTAAGTAAGAAGATATATGGCCCAACTTGACTCTTTGCAAAATCTCTGGGAATTTATCGATGAGTTGTAAATACCTACTTTTTGCATCTGTAAATTGGGTAGCGAGAATCTGTTCTTCCATCTCCAATAATGCCTGTTCTGCTAGTTTTCTCCCAAAGTTGGCTAGTTCTAAATTGGTATTGTATAATTCTAAAAGGGCTGTTTTGTTGATCTTTAAAAGGGTTGTATCTTCTAGCAATTCAATATTTTCTAATGAAGGTTTTGAGTGGACAAAATTTCCCAAGGAAGTGGCAATGTCGCCTTCGAAACCAAACCAATAGGTTACTTCTTTACCATTATTATTGGTATAATAGCTTCTCATCGCACCTTTTTTTATAAAGTATATGAAATGATGTACTTCTCCTACTTTAACTAAAAGGTCGTTCTTTGGCTTCTGTTCCTCCACCATTAAGTGACGTAGAAGTTCAAAGCTTTCTTCTGTAAGGCTATATTTATCGGTAAAAAGTTTTTTGATGGAATCCATAAGCGAAGATGATAATAAATAATGATTTGACTAACCTTATTTACCCAATAAATTTTTTCTGACAAGTGGTAAGTTTACTCGATTAAAGTAGGTGGAGATATCCTTCATGCCCTCAATAGCTTGTCGAATAAGTTCTAGTTTTACTTCTCCTTCACTGAGTAAATATTCTTCCTCAATGGCTTTTTCATCGATCCCTAAAATTAATAAGATAGCAGCAACAACAATTCCTGTTCGATCTTTACCTGAAAGACAATGTATTAATACGGGGTACTTTAATTGCTCATCTTCAAATTGCTTGATAATAGTATTCAACCAAACTCTCACTTCTTTTGTTGTGGTATCATATTTTTCGACCTTATTGGCCATAGGGAAATGATAGTAATCAATATCAAAATCATGATAATCAGGTCCATTTCTGAGGTTGAAGACAGATACTGTATTCTTGATTTCAGAGAGATCTTTAATATATTCAATACTACCTCCTCTAAATAGGCGGTTTTCAGGTAAACAGTCTTTATCTAGAATTAGGTTGATATATCCACCAAAGTCTCTAAAGTTTACGCATCCATCTGTGTAATCCAGTCCCATAATGTTTATACTATTAGGTAAAGTGGGTGATGTATTTGAAGTCTTTACTACCTATTATTATACCATTTTTTATGTTTGACCAGAAAAGTATTCAAAAAAATAGGCAGAGTTGGAGATCCCAATACTGCCTATATTGATGTATGTTATTTACTTCTTTTATAATGGGTAATAATACTCGCTTTGGCTAATGTATTACTCCATAAATAGTATCCTACTACTGCAGCGTTGGTATTTTCATCCAAACCTAAATAGTCTGTCTTGAGTGCATACACTGTGATAATATATTGGTGAATCCCATGCCCTTCAGGGGGGCAAGGCCCACCATATCCTTTGTTCCCATAATCTGTAATACTTTGGATTGCTCCTTGGGGGATTAATTGTAGTGATGGATTACCAGCACCCGATACGAGTTCTGTAATATCAGATGGGATATCAAAAACTAGCCAATGCCACCAACCACTTCCAGTGGGAGCATCTGGGTCATACATTGTAATGGCAAAACTCTTAGTACCTTCAGGTGCATTTTTCCATGATAATTGTGGTGATTGGTTTTTTCCAGTACATCCAAAGCCATTAAATTCTTCATTTATTGTTGCTTGGCCACCAAGATCATTACTTGATAAAGTAAATGTGTTCTGACAGATTGCAGCGCTTGAAAAAGCCAAAATAACAGTTAAGATTTGGAATAAATTCTTCATAATATTTACGTTTTTAATTCAAGTGTAAAATTATGAGCAACAGATGGGAACCTTGTGTTTAGTTCAGTCCAAAAAGTATTGAAAAAGGTTCAATTTGATTGATACTGTTTTGGAGTAATTCCAAACTTCTTCTTAAATGCTTGAATAAAGTTTGATAAACTCTCATATCCCATCGCTTCATATACTTCAGAAGGTCTTTTGGAATGGTTCTTCAATAACATGGCGGCATGTTCTAACCTTTGGTCTTGAAACCACTTACTGGGTGAACATTGATACTGTTTTTGAAATTCTCTTTTGAAAGAGGAGACACTCATGTTTAATAGAAACGCGAGTTCCTTAATTGTCAGTTTGTTAAGCTTACTACTTTCTACTGTCTGTATAAATTTCTGCTGCTGTTGGTTTTCTGCCACCAGAGCATATAAGAAGTCGATCCCTTTAATTTCTGTAAGGTATAACATGATCTCCTCAAATTTTGTGGAGAGTATATTTTGTTGAAGAGCAATGGAATGAGATGATAAATCCACAAGACTATCTACAAAACGCTGTATGAAAGCATCATATTGAAAAGAGAATGCCGAAGGTGAATTGTTGGGTTTCTCTAGATGCAAATTAAACTTTGTAATAAAGTGGAGAACATCTTCAGTAGAGAAAAAAAATAAAATACTTCTGTAGGCATTAGATCGACTTGAAAGCTTTTCCGTCATAAGACAATGGCCAGAAGTCATCAGTAAAAACTCGGAATTATCAATTGATTTGGATGAATCATTGAAGAAGACTTCCTTATTCCCTTCTTGTAGGAAGCTAAATGTATTTTTATTCAGTAAGATCTGTTGCTTCGAAATTTCTGCTGTGCTTTTATAATCATAAACTTTGATAGAGAAGCTATTATGGATATTTAATTCGTCTGGTAGTGTTATAGTTTTCATTTTATATAGCTGAAAGCGATAATATCAAGTGAATTTCATTGAAAAGAAGAAGCTATCCAAGAAACAATTTCATAATTAAAGTTTTCATTGAAAAATAGCAAGTACGGATAAGTTGATACTTAGAGGTATACTTTAATTTTGAGGAAACTTTAAATACTATGAAAAAAGAAACACACAATGAATATCAAAAGTCATTGAACTCTGTTATCGATTATATCAACGACAATCTTGATCAACATATTGATTTGAAAGTGTTGGCAGAGATCGCTAATATTTCAGAATTTCATTTTCATAGAATCTTTAAAGCTTTAATAGGAGAATCTGTAGGGTCTTATACCAACCGGATTCGTTTAGAAACCGCGGCAGGTTTATTAAGAGGTACAGCTCATTCATTACTTGTTATTGCCGAAAAAACTGGATATAGCAACCAACAATCACTTTCAAAAGCCTTTAAAAAGCATTTTGGGATAACACCTTCCGCATTTCGAAACATAGAATCTTTCTTCACTTCGAAGTTTAATGTGAATAAAATAAAGTCTTTGGAAATTCAACCAGAAGTAAGGCATGTAAAAAGTAGTCACCTCACTTACCTTAGAGTAATAGCAGATTACAACGATCAGGAAGAAAGTTATAAAGCTTGGTTTAAGCTTTGGGATTATGCAATGAATCACCAACTAATTAATGGAGAGAATGAACTGATTGGCTTTAACCTTGATGATCCAACAATTACAAAGAAAGATAGATGCAGGTATTATGCTTGTATATCTACTGAACATGCTGTAAAGCCTTTTGGAGAGTTTGGTTATCTGCTATTAGAGGAAGGGAAATATGCCGTATTTACGATTAAAGGTGCTTACAGTCAACTTGATGAGTTGTATGATTTTATTTATCAATCGTGGGTGTTCGAAAGTGACTATATATTAAGAGATAGTTGGCCGTTTGAAAAATACCTCAATACGATAGAGGAAGTAGAAGAAAAAGATTTACTAACTGAAATTTATATTCCAATTTTATGAAAAAGTTATCAATACAAAGTTTAATCACTGTATTCTGTGTATTAATTATAGGAGGTTTTGAGTCTGTGATTTATGCTCACCCTAAACCAAAAGAAACGTCTTCAAAAAAAGTAATTGTAGTAGGTGCAGGAATATCAGGTTTAATTGCTGGGTTACGTCTTCAGGAAATGGGTCTTGAGGTAGTGGTTTTAGAAAAAGATCCCCAAGTTGGTGGACGTGTTTATTCCGAAAAGCTGGGTGGAATCTATGCCAATCTAGGTGCTCAGTATTTTTTTAAAAGTGATAACGAATACCTCAATAAATATTTAGATAATGCAGACAAGTTTTATCCAGAAGGTGGTAAAGTAGCCGCAATTTGGCAGGGAAAAATGGTGTCTTCTTGGAACGAAAGTTTTTTCTTAAAACTCCCAATTGATAGGAAGGCGTTGGAGGATTTTGATGCATCCATTAAGAAAATGCAAAAATTGTATAGTCAATTTAGTACGGGTAGAGAATATATTTTTGATAAATATCCTAATTCACAGACTTGGGTAGATTTGGATCAACAAACAGCAGCAGAGTTATTATCTGAATATCACCCAGACGTAAAAAACTTATACAATATGTTTTTAATTCCAGAAGGTGGAGCTGGAGTAAGTGAGACATCTGCACTTTTACTTACGGGTTGGTATGGCCAAGCTAATGGAGAAGCAGGCAGTTATTTAATCCGCAACGGCAATCAGAAATTACCTCAAGCCATTGCCAACGATATTAAAAAAATGGGAGGAACCATTCATTTATCTAAAGAAGTAACTTCTATAGAAAACATAAATAATGGGGTGTCAGTGAAATGTAAAGATCAATCCGTTTATACTGCAGATTATGTAGTCGTTACGACACCTGCTTCAGTAACAAAGTGGATTGTAAAAGGACTCTCTGAAGAAAAGCAATCGGCATTAAATGCGGTGAAATATGGTGCGAGTATGGAAGTAGGGCTTTACTTGAAGAATCTACCAAAATCGAAACGTATCTCTTCTTGTATCTTTCATGATGAAGGAATAAATGCTTACATGGATCAATCGGAAAAAGTATTAAAAAATGAAACGGTAGTGAGTATTAATATAGCAGGCACTGAAATACAGAAATTATCAGATCAAGAAGTGGTTGAGAAAGTAACACAAACACTACAAAAGATCTATCCAGGATTTACCATGGAAAAAAATATTGCTGATTATTCAGTGAAGCGATGGAAAGATGGTATTGTGAAGTATCCTCCTAACTTTTTAAACACTTACCAAGAAGCATTACGGGAACGATCTGGAAATATCTTTTTTGGTGGAGACTATACACATAATCCGGCATTAGATGGTGCTGCTTGGTCAGGGATTAGAGCTGCTGAGCAAGTATTAAAGGCTGTAGAACAATAATTGAATTACAAATTAAATGGCTTATTCCTCTTCATTCTTTCAAAGAAGTGGGATAAGCCATTTATGATGTGATGAACTTTACTTATTCCGTTCCATTTTCTACAGGAACCAATAAGAATTTACTTGATGATCCATTTCTTCTAGCTTCTTTGAAGGGATAATATTCCTTAGAAGCATAAAAAGCAAGAGCATCATCTTTGGTAGCAAATTCAGCCACTAATGAGTATTGTGGTTTCTTTTCTCCTTCTAGGATTTCAATGTTGGATGTTCTAGTGACATATTTACCAGAAAATTTAGAAAGTAGAGGAGTAACTTTGATAAGATAATCCTGTACCCATGAAGGGTCTGTGATGTTCGTTTCTACAATTAAGAGGTGTTTCATACTTATTTAATTTAGTTTGTTTTTAGTAGAGTGCGAGTGATATTTATTTAGATGTGATCCTCAAGTTAGTCATATTTATTTTTAGTGCAAATGATATAACTATCAATGCATTAGCTTTAAAATAATTCCTAAAATACCTATACCTAAACACAAAGGTGAGAATAGTTTGGTATCCGCCTTCGCGAAATTAGTGTCATTAATTTTTTTGAAGAAACCAACGTAATTAAAATCTCCTATGGCTCTAACAATAAATAATACAGGTATGATCCACAGGCTAAATTGCACCATAAAACTAGGTAATGGAAGCAAAATAATACCAGTGCTATGAAGGTAAAACAAGCCAAAAGAAATTAGTATTGCAGCGACAATTAGAGTGGCTAATCTTGGTATAGCAACGACCTCTGCACCTACCCTCTTTGTAGGTATCACTTTACTGACTCCCCATGTTCCCCCCAATAGCCAATAGAAGTGTATTGCACCGAGTGTGATAAATATGAATGATAAACAAATGGAAATAATAGTAGGTATCATACGCTTGGAATTTGAAAGATATATGCAGTTTGTTTTCTATTAAATGAAGCAGTTATTTTCATCATAAAATTGCGCAATAAGATCAATAATGGATGGGAGAAATGTGATATTTTTCCAATCATCCAACTTGTATTCACTACTTTCTTTGCTTTTGATAAACGTAACTGTTGGAAATGTTGAAAGGCTTCATTGGCTTCAAAATGTTCCATACATTCCGAAAGTACATAAGCATCTTCTATAGCTTGACATGCACCTTGTCCCATATTGGGTGTTGTTGCGTGGGCGGCATCTCCAATCAAACATACATTTTCCTTATACCATTGATTTATTGGAGCTAAATCAGCAATCTCGGCTGTGTTTATCTGATCAGTAGAAGTAGCACCGATTATTTCTTTGACGATGGGATGATAGTTACTCAGATTTTTTTTAAAGTCATCGAACTGTGGTGCAATACCGTCTTTATTATAAGATTTCAGTGCATACCAATAGACTTTATTTTCAGCAATTTGTACAAATCCAAACCTACTCGAAGTACTCCATGCTTCATTTAATTCATGCTGATATCGGGTTGATAGCTTAAAGTCTGTGACTCCTCTCCAACAAATTTGCTTGGCTTGTCGGGTTTTACTTTCAGGAAATAGCTGTGTCCTAATAGATGAGTGGATTCCGTCGGCACCAATGATTAGCTGTGATTGTATGCGTTTTCCATTTTCAAAAGTAATTTGATATCCATTTTCAAGGGGTGCTATACCCTTAGTTTTATGATGTAGATAAACTTCTGTTCTTTCTAAGGCATTCATTAAAATAGTCTGTAATTGACCTCTATGGATGGCAATGTTTTTAACGAGATGTTTTTTTTCAAAAAAGGTCAGATCTACTTTCGAGAGGGGAGAAAGATTGGGATGAGTAATTTTCATGGAGGATATAGGATTTCCTTCTTTCTCAATGGCTTTTCTTAATCCTAAATGTTCAAATACTTGCATGGCATTATTGGCAAGGATAATTCCTGCTCCTAAAGGTTTAAGTGTCTCTGCTTGTTCAAAAACCCTGACATTAAATCCTTTTTTCTCTAGTGCAATGGCAGTGGTAAGTCCACCAATTCCGGCACCGATAATATCTATTGTCATAATATTGAAGATTGATTAGTACAAACGTACTAAATTTATGTTAAATAGTACACTTGTACTAAAATTTTTATCTTTGTACTTATGAATGCTACCAAACAAAAGATATTAACTCAATCCCTTTCACTTTTTAATGAGAAGGGCATCTCCAATGTTTCTTTAAGAGCGATTGCAGATAAAGCGGGCATCAGTGTAGGCAATCTTCAGTATCACTTTAAGAAAAGAGAAGATATTGTAGAAGGATTGTACTTCCAATTGGTCGAGAAGATCGATGGTATATCACTTACTCTATCAGAAGATATATTGAAATCCTTCTTTTCTCTTGCTGAACAGGTAATGACTATCTTCTTTGAATATCATTTTTTTCTTTTAGATTTCACCACTGTAACAAGAGGGAATCAGAAGATAAAATTACATTATGCCACTCTTTCAAAAAGAAGAGAAATAGAGTTTTTAAAGGTTATAGATGTAATGATTGAACAGGGTTTATTTAGAAAGGAGATGTTAGAAAATGAGTATCAAAATTTATTTAAAAGGACGGAGGTGATCAGTAATTTTTGGTTCTCTTCATTACTAATCCAAGCAGATACGCTTACAGAAGATGCAATCAATGAATATACATTAATGATAAATCAGAGTATTTATCCTTACCTCACCAAGAAGGGGAAAGAAGAATACAATAGGTTGATGGATAGCTGAACATCAAAAAGCCATCAAATAGAATAAACTTATTTGATGGCTTTTGGAAGGAATTTCTTATGTTATTTGTGTTTCTCTACCCAAGTTTCAATTAATCGGATGAACCTTTTGTAATCATCTTGATAAACAAAATGCCCACAATTTTCAAAAATTTCTAGTTCACTATTAGGTAATCGTTGATTTAGTCGTATGCCGTTTTCTTTATGTAAGATGGCTTCATGTTTACCCCAAAAAATTTTAGTAGGAATAGTGATGTTTTTCAAGTTCTCGTCTATATCCTTTACCGCATCTGGGTATTTTTTAAACCATTTCATATTGTTGGCCACCTTACCAGTGTGTGACTTTTTATAATCTGAAATTTCAAATTTATTGGGGACGTATTGAACGTTGCCTAAGTTCTTGGCAGATTCAATTAATGCACCACTTCCAGCGATTACAAACATCGTACGCCAGAAGCCTGAGTGAACCATTTTTTTCATAACACTTGGCTCCGATGTAGGCAGTGCTGCCGGTCCATCACCAATCATTAATGATTTGATTTTATGTTTATGATGGATGACATAAGTTAAAGCGGAGGGCATACCGACATCAGGTCCGACTAAATGGGAAGATTCAATATCAAAGTGTTTTAAAAATGAGTTTAAGAAAGATCCTTGAAACTTAAAGGACATATAGTCTGCTTTCCCCTCACTTGCTCCAAATCCTGGTAAGTCATAAGCGAAAAGGTTATAGTTGTTCTTTAGCTGTTCCCAAACTGTAGAGTAGGCAATGATACTATGGGGAAAAGCAGATAAGAGAACAACAGTTTCTTTTTCTTGCAGATCGATAATTGATTTTGCCATTCTAATTTTAACCCCATTAATTGAGGTAAACTCCAAAGGCATATCAAAAGGTTTTTCAATGGTTGGTTGATGAGAATAACCGTTTTGCTTTCTAATTTTGTTTAGCTCAGACATTTCTGGAGTAATAAGGCTCACAAAAGCAGCGTTAAAACGATCGTATAAGTTAATTGTAGATAATTTTTTTTCGTCTATCATTTGAAATAAAGTTTTTTAGGTAGAATAACTTAGTAAAAACGAACCACAAAAAGAATAAGTCAATAATATCGTTATACTTCTTCTTGATAAATATAACTTACCATTTGATTGATAAGGAAAGAACCACCTCAGAAATAAACCTGAGGTGGTCTTATGTTATTGTATTACTAATTTACTTTTTTGATTTTCTCCACTAGAACTGATGATGGAAATAACATAAGTTCCTTTTTGTAAATGAGAGATGGCTAAGGAAAGCTGAGATGTAAAAACTTGAGAACATACCTTTCTTCCCATAAGATCATAGATAATGATCACATTGGTAGTCTGATGATGTGAAGATTTTATATTCACTACATCAGAGGTAGGGTTAGGATATATACTAAACATCATTTTCTCCGCAGATGGTAATTCAGAAACGAGATGATCTCTAGTATTACTGGTATCAATCGTTAATTCTATATTATCCAAATAGGCATTGCCTGCAGCATCTTTTGGTCTCCAAAAGCCGATCTGACCAACAAAATCATCTTCTGATGTAGTGAAATGCACAACATATTCAGTGTAATTTGAAGAGGTGATTTCTTCTTCAAAATATTTATTACCATTCGCATCTTTGATATACAATCGAGGAGGAATACTTGGATTATCCACCTTTGCTACAAATTTTAAGGTATATGATGTATTGGCTTCTGTAGTAAAAAACTGACTGACTCCACCTTTTTCTACCATTTTTAAAGATTTCGTTCCTGCATATGGTGAAGCAGATTCTATAGAGGTTCCGCCATAATAAGACCAAGCTGAAAGTCCATCTTCAAAATCAGGGTTAATAATAGTATCTGAAATTTCATTTCCTGTACTGTTAATTTTGCATGTAGCAGAAAGACCTTCTTGTCCAATGACAGTAGCGGTAATTGTTGCACTTCCTTCAGCATGTGTGAGTACAAAACCAGTTTCATCAACAGTACAAACAGCGGTATTATTACTCGACCAAGTCACTTCATAATTATCCTCTCCGGTTACTGTAGCAGCTAATTCAATAAACTTGCCGGTTACTAAATTAGCAGTATTCTGTGATAAGGAAATAGAAGAAGCTAAAGCAGGATTGCCCACTTTAACGATACATTGCGAATAGATTTGTCTTAAATCAATCACCTTTGCTGTAATTACAGTATGACCTTCAGCCAAAGAAGTAACTTTCCCGTTTTGATCCACAGTAGCCACAAGTGGATTACTACTGCTCCATTCTAAGACATTATTAAAAGCATCTGCAGGAACGATCGAGCCATTAATAGTTTCACTGGAATTGAGCGACATAGTTAATTCATTGGAAGATAAATTGACATCGGTGGCCCAGATCTCTTCATCATGCAATAAACCTAAGAAGATAGGATGAAGTAGTTCTCTTTCCCATCTTACCATTACGGAATCCAGAGTATCTCTTGTTGCCCTAAAGTCGGAATTCCAATATAGATTTTCAGTATCATCTTCACTTACATTGGTACTTAAATCATACAGCTTTTTGTTCGATCCGTCTTTATGGTAAAGTATCTTATAATCTTCATGGCGAACAGCATGTCTATCATTGTCAAACTTTTGAATAAAAATAGATTCATGTGGCCTTCCTGATACTTGTTGAGTGAGATAAGGAATCAGGTTTTTACCATCTAATGGTTTATCGGGATCGATAGGAGAGTTGGACAGCTCAGATAAGGTAGCAAAAATATCCAATGCAGAAACGGGATAATTGTAATCAGTTCCCTCTGTTAAAACTCCTTTCCATTGCATTGCAAAAGGCACTCTAAAACCCCCTTCATAGATATCACTTTTTCCTCCTCTTAGGATACCATTATCTGAAGCATTTTTGGGTTCAGGGCCTCCATTGTCCGAAAGGAAAAATACCATTGTATTTTCTTCTAAACCAAGAGCAGCCAACTGATCTAAAACTCTACCTACTCCTCTATCTACAGCATAGACCATCGCTGCGTAAGTTCTTCTCTTTTCATCAGAAATATGAGAGAAGAGTGCAAGGTCTTCATCTTTCGCTTGCAAGGGGGTATGTGGAGCATTATATGAAAGAAATAGAAAGAAAGGATTATTCTGATGTCTTTCGATAAAGTTGACAGCTTCTGTAGAAAACTCATCTGTTAAATATTCATCTGTTTCTTCAGGAGTATGGTCTCTCATGATCCATGTATCATAGCTTTCTTCCTCATTGGCTGCTTGGTAACTATCTTGAATCACTAAATCTTCAGGATGGTAATTATGACCACCTCCTAGGTGACCATAAAATTCAGTAAAACCTCGATTGAGAGGGTGGTTTGAGATATGGGCCCCTAAATGCCATTTACCAATGATGCCAGAACTATAGCCTACTTGTCCAACAGATTCAGCAATGGTTTGTTGATCCAACGGCAAACCTTGGTTAGGGTCATCAACTCTATAGAGCGGGTTTCTACCAAAACCAAAACGTTGTTGGTAACGACCTGTAATAAAGCCGGCTCTACTTGGACCACAAACAGAATAAGTAGTATACCCACTAGTGAATCGTATACCATTTTCAGCGATACGGTCGATGTTGGGGGTTGGAATATCTGTAGCACCATTAAAACCAACATCAACATACCCAAGGTCATCAGTCATGATCACAATCACATTGGGTTTATTTAAGTTGGGTAAGTCCTTAAGGATAAACTTATCGATAGAGATCGATGTTTGGTTGGCTTGGAAAGTAAGCGTATTACTTCCTGCTAATAAATCGACTTCAATAATAGATACTTTAGCTGAGTCTTGGTATGCCCAATTAGAAGGTTGGATGACTACAGGGGAGAAATCTCCTCCATTGATAGAAAGGTCTATACTTTGCGTCACATTTGCATTAAAAGCATACAATTGGAGTTTATATTTTCCTGCTGTAACGATGTTCTCAAAAGTAAGAGCCATAGCACCAACAGGAGTTTTATTCAGTTTGACAAAGCTTCCTCCTGAAGCAAATTCTTTAGATACAATTGCTGTGTTGCCAATCAGAGTAGTATTCTCTGCCTCAATAGTTTCACCCACCTCATAGGCCATCGAAGTGGTAGTGAAAAATAGCATTAAATACAGTAGTAGAAAGTCTGGTTTTTTCATAGCTTTCATTTCATAGTTTAACATTAATTCATTTCAATGCATTCAATTTAGAGGGAAAGCCAAAGAGAAAATTATACAGAAATGATTAATACTAACAGAAATTTAGCGACTGAATAAAAAGGATTTTTTTACTGAAAATTAATTAACATAAACCGAACAAAGAGG
Source organism: Flammeovirga agarivorans (assembly GCF_012641475.1). Lineage (NCBI taxonomy): Bacteria > Pseudomonadati > Bacteroidota > Cytophagia > Cytophagales > Flammeovirgaceae > Flammeovirga > Flammeovirga agarivorans. Next base: position 20,873 of record NZ_JABAIL010000008.1, read on the forward strand.
GCAGATAATCAACTCTTTATCAAAGTGTGTGATACTTTTCCGACTTGATTTTTGTGTAGGAAACTACTTTAGCAATACACTTATAGGATTTCTTCAACTACATCTCTGGCACTTCGAATCGCGTTATGTGCACCACCCCAATCGTCTTCTTGAGTATACGCTTCTCCTGCAAAATATAGTTTATTGTCAACGGATGTTGAAAGGTTTCTTGAGATACTGCTTGAAGCATTATCAGCTAAATAAGCGGCTTGGATAAAAGGTTCTTCATTCCAGTTCTGTACGATATGCTGAACATAAGATGCCGTTGCTTTGCCATCAAAAATGGCATCCAATTCATTAAGAATATATTCTTTTTGAACAGTACCTGTCAGGTTTTGATACTGTTCCGCCTGTTTGCCTACTGCAAATAAGCCCAATATATATTTATTGGAATTCTGACCATATGATGCATCATAATAGATCCTTTGTCCTTCACTGGTTTCACTATCTGGAAAACCAAGATAAGTAGGGTAAAACTTCTCAGAAAATTCAATAAATACTTTTATACCTCCCCATACAGTAGCTTTACTAATGGTATTTTCTTTGGATTCTGGAAGAGCAGGAGTGAAGGTTATTGTATTGGATTGAAGTATTTTTAGGGGGACAGTAATTATCGCTTTTGCTGCTTCATAAGTTTGGCCATTACTATCCGTTACGACAACTTTATCACTTTCATAGTTTATACTAGTTACTTGTGTATTGAAGATAAAATTAGACTGAATACTTGAAACGATATACGTTTCGAAAAAGTCTAACCAACTACTGTTGATGAATTTTTTGTCTTCATGGTCTCCAAAGGTGCTTGCCAATGAAAAAGTAGCATAATTACCATCATAATAGCCAACAGTATCACTACCTTGATAGCCTTTTGTTTGTGTGGTAATATTTACAGAAGGATCGTTTACAGCATCAGATAAAATGGAGGTGTCTACATGAATCCATTCTGCTCCTAATGGGATTGGAAAATCAGTAAAAGCAGTATTGTGTTTTATTCTACCACCATAGGTTGGTGCCGCTTCGAGAATTTTTAAATCAATACCTTGTTGAGCAAATAAGTAAGCTGTAGACATACCTGCAGGTCCTGCACCAATTATTATTACTGAATCAGAAAAACCTGTAGGTGTATTTTCATCGTCTTCATTAGAACAAGAAGCAATTACTGTTTGAAATGGAATGGAAATACCAAGGATACTACAAGCTTTGATAAATTCTTTTCTAGTCATTGTTAATTTTTGAGAGTTATTTCTTTTAGCAATAAGAGTATTTATTTAAGGCAATGAACCATGCCCACATCTAATATAATAACTTAAATACAAAAGACTACTCAATCTCAGAGTAGTCTTTCATGGACAACATATTTTATCTATAGCAATTTAGAACTTGCCATTTTGATTTTTCCATTCATCTTTGGAAGGAATCGGCTGAATGACATCCCAATGTTCTACAATTTGACCATTTTCTAAACGGAACAAGTCATAATAAGCGACATGATCACCTGGTGCTTTACCAAACTTACCTTCACTCATAGTTAGGACAAAATTACCTTCGGCTAACACTTTGTGTACTTTGTCATATTTCATAACCATTCCATTTTCAGCAAAATATTTAAGGGCAGCTCCAAGGCCATCCAACCCATCAGCAACAGCAGAGTTATGTTGAATGTATTTTGTTGGATTGACGAGAACAGTTAAGTTATCCATTTTACCATTCAATAAAACTTCATCGACAAACTGTTGGACCACTTTTCTATTGTCTTCTGTTTTATTGATATCAGCAATTTCAGTAGCACCATCAAATTGAGTTCTTCCACTTGGATTGGCTGGTGTAACAGCAGCTAAATTATCCCAGTGCTCAACTATCTGACCATCTTCGAATCTAAAAACATCAAAACCAGCTTTCGGTCCGAAGAAATCGTACTCGGTATGTGTGAATACATAATCTCCATCTTCAAAAGCGCGGATGACATTGGCTTTAAAACCACCTTCCGGTGCATTTTTCATTACTTCTCCGAATCCAGATAGACCATCGCCAACAGCAAGGTTGTGTTGGATGTACTTTTCAGGGTTGATGTATGAAATAGGTGTAGGGTCTCCTGTGTTGAAACTGTTTAGTAGGGCTACGACTTTCTCTTTGTTAGATGATTCCATTTTTACTCCTTTTTTTAGATGTGAACTTTGATTTGAGTTGCAACTGCTTAGGACGAATACAAAAGCAATTAAATTAAGAATAACTGTTGACTTCATAATTGAAAAAAATTGTTGAAGAGTGTATTACAAAGGTGCTATTCTCTTTGCCTCAAATCGCTATTAAAAAGAGCGTAAAGACTGTAAAAATGGGAAAGTGTTAGTGATTGGCTCTAAATTGTTCAGGAGTTGATTGAGTTTGACGTTTAAACTATTTATAGAAATTCGTGGTTTCTTCAAATCCTGATTGATAGGCGATTTCTTTAATAGATAGCTCTGTATTGATAAGCAGTCGCTTGATTTGTTTTGTACAAATCTCATCAATAAACTCTTTTGCAGACTTATGTACTATACTTTTTGTAATGGTATTTAAAGTTTTGCTGCTAATATTCATCATACTTGCATAGTCCTGAACCTTAGTGGTTTTAGTGATGTTTTCTTCTGCTAATTGCTGAAATATGACAAACTTTCTAAGATGTTTTTTTTCGAAATCGATATTTTCAGAATTTGCTTTAATACGGAATAAATTAGTAATCAAGATATGTAATTCACTTCGAATGATATGCATCGAATGTTCATCGTTTACATCAAAATATTCTTCCTTGATCCGATGAATAATCTGAAACACTTTTGAGAAATCTTGATCCTGTAACTGTAATTTTGCAACACCTAGAAGTTCGTTAAATAGAAGCATTGTTTTTTGTACTTCTGCTTTTTCGAGATAACTTACCAAGAAATCATTAGTAAAAAGTAGTAAAGATCCTTTGAGATTATTGTCTTTAAAAAACTTATGTATTTGATCTTTTCGAATGGTAATTAATGTTCCCTTCGAGCATTGAAAATCATTAAAGTCTATAGAATGATAACCTTCACCGTCCTCTATAAATATGATGATATAAAACTCTACTCGATGAAGAGCTTCGGGTTTATGGTCTAGGTCTTTGCGTAAAAAAAGTTCTTCCAATCTGAGAAGGTCAAATTGGGAACGGGGATTTTGATGATTTTTAAATGGTATATTTCTAGTTTCCTCTTCCATTATGCTAATTACTCAACAAAAATTTTATTTCGCCTTAAATCTATCAAAAATAAAATCAACAATAGGGTTATCTAGTTCCCCTAATTTATGTACTATTTCATAATGATTAAGTTGAGGGTATTCAAAGTATTCCAGTGATGATACTGACTTATTCTCTTGATATAATCTTTTGGATTGTTCAATAAATAAATCGGTTTCATCTGCTCCTACAGTCAACAAGACTGGACATTTGAGTTGGGTTAATTCTTTAGTTGTAGGACTAAACTGTTGAACAATTCGGTCATTTAACTGTAAGATATCATTTAAGTAGCTGTTCTTGATGGGTGCTAAATCGAATAAACCACTAAGGCTACAAATACCTAAAATATTTGATCTTATATCGTTATTTTTCAAGTAAGCCATTAAGGCAAGATGTCCTCCGGCAGAATGACCAGAAAGGACTAAACTTTTGGGGTCACCATTGTATTTATCAGCATTCTTTTGAATCCAATATATACAAGATGAGATATCTGAAAGGACACCTTCCATCGTTACATCAGGTATTAATCTATAGTTGATGATACAAACAGTGATATTTTTCTGAATAAATGGCTCTGCGACAAAACTATAGCTACTTTTATCTAAAGCTTTCCAATAACCACCATGAATAAAAATTAGAATAGGAGAATTGGGTGTACTAGAAGGGAAGATATCTAAATTTTGAAGAGGAGCCTCTCCATATTTTACATTGAGGAGGCAATGGTATTCTTTTCTAACTTGATCAGACTCGTTTTCATTAATAGCTAAAAATTCTTGAAAGTTAGGATGTCTAGACCTTAAGTCTAATTGATGGCTTGGCGTCATATAAAATGATTTAGTTGAAAAGTAGTTTAAGGAAAAAAATAGTATACTCTTTAAATGCAAAAAACGGTTCAATTTTAAGTTCGAACCGTTTTTTTTACTTATATATTTAAAGTATTACTTGATTTACAAGACTTCAACAATTTGGATATAGTTACCACAAGTATCATTAAAGACTGCAAGTTTAGCGGTCCCCATTTCGATGGGTTTTACACTAAATTCGACCCCTAATTTTACTAATCTTTCGTATTCACTTTGAACATCTTCAACATCAAATTGCGTATAGGGAAGTCCAGCATCAAATAATGCCTTTTGATAGACTTTTGAAGGTTCAAAATCTTTTGGAGCAGGTTCTAATAATAACTGAGGGCCATCTTGCTCTTCTTTAGAGACTAGCGTTAACCATCGATTTCCACCACCAACGGGAATATCAATCTTCTTTATGAAATTTAGCTTTGAGGTATAAAACTCTAGTGCTTTTTCTTGATCACCTACGGGAATACTTACGAGTTTAATTTTCATGTTTTCAATATTTTATGATTAGTATGACACAAAGATTGACATTAGAAAATGAAGAGACTTATCGAAAATTGCTCTTTTGATATTCACTTGGAGAATATCCCGTTTTTTTCTTGAATAATGTGCTAAAAGAACTTAGGCTTTCAAAACCTACATCATAACAAGCGTTCGAAATGGAAACACCTGCACTGATATATTCTTTGGCCTTTTCTATTCTTTTGTCGATTAAATATTGATTGGGCGTTTGACCATAATACCGTTTAAATAATCTCAGTAAATGGAATTTGGAAACAAACCTAATACGAGAAAATAGATTTAAATTTAGTTTTTCATTAAAGTTATTGTCGATATAATTTCGAAGACCGATGACAGTATCTAATTGCCACTGGTTGGAATAGATATCTTCCTTTATTTTTAATATCTCTTTCTCGTAAAGACTCATTGATTGACTGTAGGTTTTTTATTATGATATGGGTTGTTATTAAATCTACATAATCAATATACTCAATAAAAAACAAAAACGGTTTGAGAAACCCCAAACCGTCCTTGATCAAAGTAAGATACTTTTTATTTATTAAAGAATTCTGCCACAGCATCAGTGGATACTTTTACTGCATCTGGATGATGATAGAAATCCACATGACCAAAACCTGATACAGCTAAAACTTCATGCTCATTAGTAAGTTTATCAATAAATCCTGTAGAGCATATTGCTGTTGGAGCATCTTTACCATAAACCACTAAAGTAGGTTGTGCAATTTTATCTGCATAATGTTCAGAGATAGATATTAACGATTCCATTGCTTGGTCACCAATATGCATGTTTGTAAAGTTTTCTACTGCTTTTGGGCCTTTTATACCATCTTTACCATAATAATCATAAGATTCACCCGCCATTGGTGTACCTGCTAATTCGATATATTCTTCTCTTGATTGATCATCTGTTAATCCAAAAGGAGCAACATAATCTGGAGCACCTGTTTCATAGATTTTCTGTTTAGAGTGATTGGCTCCTGCAATCATTTGATTAACAACCGTCTTGTCTGTCCATTGGAAAGCATCAGCTGCCATCATTCCTGAAACTGTAGCTAGTTTCTTGATTCTATGGTCAGTTACTGCTGCAGAGGCCATGATAGAACCACCTTGGCAAACACCTAATCCCATAATCTCTTCAACAAAAGGAAGTGTTCCTAAGTAAGAAACGGCATCCCAAGTATTTTCAATTAGTCTAAACATATACCTAGACTGCTTAAATTCACCAGGTAAAGACGGAGAATCACCCATACCTAGATAATCAAAACCTAAAAAGACAAACCCTCTTTTTGCCATTTCTGGTCCATAAGTCCCTAACACTTGTTCTTTTACCTGTGGGAATGGGCTTGCACCAACGATAGCTTTATATTTTTTGTTTTCATCAAAACCTTCTGGAAGGTATAAGTTGCCTACTAGTTCAATACCAAAAGATTTAAAAGTAACTGTGTTTTTTCCTGCTGATAAATTCATAATCATATACTTTAATAGGTTGTTTAATTATTTGATTACAAAGGTATAGCATGGCACTTTTCAGCTACTTATACATTTTCGTAGAAGAGTTATACATTTTTGTATCAATGACTAAAAAGTACTTTTTCAGTTATCTTCATTAAGGTTTTCTTTTTTGTATTGTAATAGCCAGTCATAAATAGATACTGTAAAAGGATCACCTTGAGTTCGTTTTGTGAAATTATCGGAGTAAACTCTGCTCCATGCATCATGACCTGTATTATTAAAGACTGTAATTTTTGCTTTTACCTCAGGATTTCTAGCATTTATCGCTGAAACTAAAGGGACAGATCCAAAGTTTTCGTTATGCGGTACAGTTGTATCAGAATCACCATGGAAAGCCCAAATGGGAACTTTGGATAAATTGGTAACGATACTAGGTTCACCTCTCGCACTAATAGGAACAATTGCAGCAGCATAGTTTTCAGTGCCCATCACTCCAACATAGTACCATGCACCTCCACCGCCCAAACTGAGACCGGTAATATAAATTCTACTTGTATTGACCTGATATTCTTGAATAAGATAATTGATAAACGAATGAACATCTTGTGGTCTCCAATAATCATACGATTTAAGTCTAGGAGAGGCGACAATAAAAGGAAACGATGGATTCCATTTTCCCTCACTTATTAATCCAGGGGGAGTAACGCCTTGTTGAAGTTCATTGAGTTCAGAAAAGTCAGAACCTGTATATCCCGAAGGATCCCAACCGTGTAGAAACACTAGCAGCGGATACTCAGCTCCACTATCAGTATAACCACTTGGTGTATATATGTAATGTCCAAAAACAGCAGGAGTAGCACCTAAAGTAAATGCTTTATGTACTCCTCCAGTATCTAATGGTAGAACCACAAGGTCCGAAGAATCGATTGCTAATGGAAGAATTTCGGGTTGTTCGAGATCATCTTCTTCATTATTTGATGATACTGTAGAAGATGTAGGAATAACAGCTTCTGTAGAAGTATTATCGCATGAATAGAAACCCATCGAAATAAATAACAATATGATAAAGTATTGATAAATGTGGAAGTAGATTGCCTTTCTTCTTAGTTGAGTGAACATTGAAATAAATTAGCTTTTTGAGTTGATGGTATTAACCAATTGTTTGTGATTTAATTGATTAAATATGGTTGTAAATTACTACATTAGAATAACTTAATCCAAAAACTAAAATAGAATAGCAGTATTCATAAATACATCTATACTACTTCAATATTACATCATTAAGTCAGCTATTTGTTTTTGGCATTTTAAGGAATCTATCTTATTAATAATAATCAGAATTATGAAGCTAGGAGCATTTTCGATCAGCCTTACAGTAAAAGATTTACAAGTCTCTAAAAAATTTTATGAACATCTTGGTTTTGAAGTGATTGGTGGAAACGAAGAAATGAATTATCTGATCCTTAAGAATGGCAATTCTATTATTGGTTTGTTCCAAGGGATGTTTGAAAAAAATATCATCACGTTTAATCCAGGTTTTGATGAAAACGGAAACACTTTAGATTCATTCGAGGACATCAGAGAGATCCAGAAGAATTTGAAGAGTCATGGAATTGAACTCTCATCAGAGGCTGACGAAACGACAACAGGTCCCGCAAGTCTAACCTTGACAGATCCAGATGGGAATCAAATTCTTATCGACCAACATGTTTAATATTATAAAATCGTTTATGTTAATTGATTTCCACTTCGAAGTGTTTTATCACTGTTTTCCCTGTTGAGTTACCAATTTCATTTCCTAGTTCTACAGAAGTGAAATAACTGTTTGATGATACAATCCCTTTGTTTACTAAATAGGAGAGTAGTTCATCAATATCTACAGTACCCTTACTACGTTTTTGGGTGCGTTGGAAGGCTAGATAAGTCCAATTGCTACCTTCAGGCTCCCAGTCTGGTTCTCCCATAAAAAACTTGTAGGTACCATTGGTTGTTGTTACATTTTCTTGGAAATCTCCAAAAGGAACTAATTGGTGATCATCTTCCCAAATCATAAACTCAAACAGAATATTTTGAGGTGTCACCTCAGCAGAAGAGTTGATCCAATTATCAAAGGCAAGATTGTAGTCTCCATCATTTCTAGTGACTTCCACCTCATAATTTACTTTTAGTGTACTGATATCTTCAATTTTTTTTGGCAGTGCTGTTGTAGAAGAAGCCGTTTGCCACGGTTTCCAGCCATAAATAAGTTGGGGGTATGCATTAACACCATAGGCATTATCAGGGTATTGCCATTCCCAACCTACTATAGAAAGGTCATTTTTATCATATGCATAAATACATTGGGAATAACTGTTATTTGGTAGATTTCCAGCATTCCAAGCATTATTTTCAATGATCAAATCATCAACGGCGATCGTAGCATAGATATCACAGTCGGAGTCAGTAAACTGATTAAATAATAAATCAGCGTAGTTGGGGATGGTATCCTTTTCTAAGTTTAGAGAATATAGTTTTACATTTTCTCCATTCTCAGCAGTTACTTTTATTGATATGGGGCTTTCTTGAAATGAAAATTCATCTCCCTCTGTTGTATTTACAGTTGCCATTGTTGAAACACTAATCTTGTTAATACCTACTTCATCTGCTTCATAAGGGAATAAGTGATTTAATGAAACGATAGAATCAGTAATGGTTGATAAGAAGATTTCTTGATTATAGACCAACTCTAGCTCAAGCAATTCCGCTTGATCAGACTTAGGAAGCAAGAGATCATTTACCTCTTCCTTCTTACAAGCGTTTAGAAAAAATAGAATAAGTGAAAAGACGACGATAGCTCTATACATTTTCTGTTGTTAGTTAGATGTATTGGAGTTTATACTTAATTCAACAGAGGCCAACAAAAGAATAATGATCGCTTCAGCAATTAAATAACTCCAACCCAAAAGTGTTATTTGTTCTTTATGATAAATACCAAAACTCAAAGATAAGAAGCAATATAATAAGTTAAAGACAGCAATTCCTTTTATGTAAATGGATATGGATTTGATGTTGACGAAATAGCAAACCAAATCATATACTGCAAAAAGGCAAGGAAATATCGCTAGGACATAAAGTGTGGAAATGGGAATTCCGAAGAGTTGTTCAAAATGTACTAATATGACGCCTAACATAACGGAAGAAATACAAGCACCTATTCCATCTATGATAAAGATTTTTCTAGGGTTTTGATTTCCCCACTGTACGATCTTATGTAGTAGCATTTGTGTTTAGTCTATGATGAATATATGTCAAAGTATGTGTGTCTAAAGTAGTGTTTATTGGATCGAATTCAATTCATAAGAACAAAAAATATCCCTTATACTATCAGAATTATTGATGTATAAGGGATATCAGCATAAATTATTTTAAGATAAATGATTCTTTTAATCCTTCAGCTGCGGAAGGAGCAATCCATACATTAAAATCTCCTTTTTCTAAGACCTGTTTTAAGTCTCTATTGTAAAACTTGAGCTGGTCGGTATGAATGGTAAATGTCACTCTCTTGGATTCTCCAGCTTTTAGGAAGACTTTTTCATAATCCTTCAACTCTCTTACAGGTCGAGTTAAAGAACCTATTACATCTTGAATGTAGAGTTGTACAGTTTCTGTCGCTTCTACTTTTCCTGTATTTTTAATTAGTGCAGAAACTTCTATTGTTTCATTTTCTACAATTTCTTTTTTTGAAATTTTGATTTCTGAGTAGGCAAATTGTGTGTAGGATAAACCATATCCAAAAGGATACTCAGGAAGGTAACCTACATCTAAATAATGTGATTCATTACCCAGTGAACTTTGCCAAGCACCAACAGGGATGTCATACATCTGAACAAACTTCTCTGCTTTAGCAGGTCTACCCGTATTTTTGTGATTATAGTAATACGGAAGTTGTCCTGAAGACTTTGGCCATGTAATTGGTAATCGTCCTTCTGGAGCAATATTTCCATACAATATATCATTTAAGGCAGGGCCGGCCATTGTTCCTCCATGCCATGCCATTAGAATCCCTTCCACTTCATCTTTTATATTACCAATAGTGATAGGACGTCCAGCCATGATGACTAAAACGATAGGTTTCCCTAATTTCGATAACTCATGGATAAGTTCTTCTTGTGCTCCCGGAAGATTAATTTCAGCTCTACTATGTGCCTCACCAGAAAGGATAGCTTCTTCACCACCCACAAAAACGATGACATCACTTTTCTTAGCCAATTGAATAGCCTTTTTAAATTGAGAAGTGGACTTGTCCCTGCTGTATTTTAGGCCTGCTTCATAACCATATACTTTTTCTTTCATGGCCATATAAGGTGTTTGAGAGTGTTCTTTCTCTCCATCAAAACACCAAGTACCCATTTGATCCAATGGAGCATCAGCAAGAGGTCCAATAAGTGCCACTTTTTGAGATTTTTTGAGTGGAAGAATAGTATTCTCATTTTTTAATAATACCATACTTTTTGCAGCAGCATCTTTAGCTAAAGAAAGGTGCTTTTCTGAATAAAGATGACCATCATGTTTTTTATCTCGGTGAGGATTTCCAAAAAGCCCCATTCTTATTTTAACCCTTAAGATATTCTTTACTAAAAAGTCTAATTGCTTTTCTTCAAGTTTACCTTCTTTGATTAAGGTTTTAATATGATGCTCGTACGACTGTGATGTCATTTCCATATCTACACCAGCATTGGATGCCAATTCAGCAGCATGTTTTTCATCGGCAGCATACCCATGAGGAATCATTTCTGTAATAGAGTTCCAATCACTTACAACAAAGCCATCAAAACCCATTTTATTTCTTAAAAGATCCGTCATGATTTTTTTGTCACCAGATGCAGGCACTCCATTGAGCTCATTAAAAGACGACATAAATGTCTGAACATTAGCATCAATAGCAGCTTGGAAAGGAGGCAAGTAGACATTGTACAGTAAAGGATCTGAGATTATTGCCGTATTGTAATCTCGTCCACCTACTGCAGCACCATATCCAATAAAATGCTTGGCACAAGCGACCATACTTGTTTTATCTGTTAAGTTATCCCCTTGGAACCCTTTAATATAGGCTTCTCCCATTAGGCTTCCTAAGTAAGGATCCTCTCCAGGAGATTCAGCGACTCTACCCCAGCGACTATCTCTAGCGATATCCAACATTGGAGCAAATGTCCAGTTGATACCTGAGGACGTACCTTCGATAGCTGAAATTCTACCTGTATTTTCGGCTTGTTTTGGATCCCATGTAGCAGCAGTCGCCAATGGAATTGGAAAAATAGTTTTAAATCCGTGGATGACATCTCTACCAAAAATCAATGGAATTTTGTTCGGACTTTCAGTGACTGCTATTTGTTGTAATTCATCAACATAGTCGGTATTCATGATGTTTAAAAAAGCACCGACATGGCCTTTTCGAACCGCTTCTTTCATTTCCTCTGGCAAAGCTCCTTTAACCCTACTTGACGTACCTCGTAAAGCCGTCTGACCTATTTTTTCTTCTAAGGTCATCTTGGAAAGTAATGCTTCTACCTTTTGTTCTATTGGATCTGTTGGAGTTTTTTGTTGGTTACAACTTACAATGAATAGTAATAATGTAATGGTGAAGTAATAGGATAGTCTCATTTCATTTAGTGACGTTTTATTTATCAATTCAGCTCATGTGACCACATGAGTAGGGAAGGTTTAGTTTATTGTTCTCAATTCAAAGATAGCTATTTTTTCAGATTAATATAGATGAAGAAATATAAAGAAAGTTATGAAGTAGTCGGTAATATAAAGGGCTGTTAAATCTTCAAGTGTTGACGTAGTGCTAAAGGATAAAAAAAATAAATACCCCAAAGCTCAAGGGAATTGATTTGAACTTTGAGGTATGGATTAATTGCTTCTATACTACTTGTTCTGTAGTTTTTTGTTCCTCTGTCTTTAACTCATCGAGAGCTTCTTTACGAAACTCACCCGCAAGTTTTCCGCCATCAATATGGTTCCAGCCTGGAGGATATAGGATATATTTGATCTTATCGATAAAGGTTGGCGCTCCTTTTACGTCTTTCCATAAATCTTTCCAGAGGGTAAGTTGTACACTCTTTAGATTACTTGGATCTAATTTATCATTCATAATCCCCAATTCAGGTTTTTCATGGTCCAATTCTGTTTGGAATGTATTAAATATTCGATCCCAAATCGAAAAGGTCTCCCCAAAGTTTCGGTCGAGATAAATTGGGTTTTTGGAATGATGTACCCGATGTGCTGATGGAGAAATAAAAAACAATTCCATCCAACGTTGCTTACCAATTACTTTTTCATTCCCATGTTCTAAAACAACATACACCCTACATATCGTATCGACGATTAACACTAAGAAAGGATTAAAGCCTAATATAGGTAACCAAATAAAACTATGAGGTGATAGTAGAATACCTAAAAAAGAACCTCTAACCGTAACGGAAAAACTCATTTCTTTTGGAGTGTGATGAACCCCATGAATACACCATAAAATTCGAATTTTGTGTCCTAAAAAATGAATAAACCATCGCCCGAAATCGAGTAATAGAAAGGCTGCTAACCATACATACCACTCAGTTCCTAAAGTAAAGATCCTGTGTTCGTAGGTAAAGTTCATGATACCTAGAATGACAATTGGTCCAAGTAATAGATAAGGAAGAGATTCTATAACATAAGAGAAGATATTAACTAAAGTTTCTTTGTGTTTTTTTATGACCTGAATTCTCCACAAAAAGAACCATTCAATAAAAATGATTGAATAAACAAAAATTGCTGATTTGCCTTTTAAATTGGTTGAAAAATCTGCAACGGAATCCCAAATTGCTCCCATAACATAGATTATTAAAAAGTGATGTTAGTCTTTTAGTTTTTATTTAGACTTAATATAAATAGATTGATATGCAAATATAGAAGAAAGCTTCTTACTTAGAAGAATTATTTATGGTAATCTTAAATTGAAGAATAAAAAAGTTGAAATATTATTTGTAATGCTATTTATAACGGGAGTTCTTACTCAACTAATTATTTTTTTCTTTTTGATAAAGGAACAATGGTAATCCCGCAGATACACCGATAGCGAATGTGACAACAATCGAAAGCCAATAGTTTTTTACATCATCTTTTTCTTTTAGTATAAATAGCAATAAAACAATGGCAGAAATAATAACATCATAAGCAAAAAAACGACTGATAGGAGTGGCTAATAGTTGGTCGAATAAAAGAACTAAGTCTAACCCATTTTTTAGGATAAAACTGATAAACTCATAGTAAGGTATAATGGATCCCAAGATGAACAGTGTAAAATATATGTTTTTGGTGCTCATTTGTAGTGATGGTTTAATTTGTAGAGTAACGTTTAGTGTATAAGTGTTATGGTAAATATAGTCAATAAAAAAGTTAGAAAGTCTAGTCTGATTATAAAAAAATAGCGATTGAGAAATTTATCACAATCGCTATTTTGGTAATATTAGAATTCCATCATTTGGCCATCTTCTGGGATATATGTTTTTTCTAGTAACCCCTTTTTGGATAGCTCTGAGGATAACTCCTTCCTGGTAATTGGACAGTGATTCACTGCTTCCAAGTGATTCGCTATTACTTTATTTGGAGAGTTTTCTACAAATTTCACGATATCTTCCATTTTCATTAGCAAGGGTTGGAAAATGTCTAATTGAGCTCTTCCACTAGCCACTACACTAATTTGAGGTTGATATTCTACCAACACTTTATGAACATCATCAGTATAAATAGTGTCTGCACTTAAGTAAATCGATTGCTCATCAGGTAATTGAATATAGAAACCCATAACATTGCCCATCGGTTTTGCTATAAATCCATAACCATGTACTGCAGGAATCCCTTCAATGGTTCCTCCTAAGAATGGCGAAGATTCCCAATACTTGACTACTTGTGTAACGTTTAACCCACGTTTTAGAAGTTCAGCTTCATCTTTTACGCTACAAATCACAGGAATGTCTTTCGCTCTTAAAAACTCCTCTCCATCTTTGTCCAAATGATCAGGATGTAAATGAGTAATCAGACAATGTGTAGTTTTCTCAATTACTTGATTAGCATTACTTGGTAAATCAAGAATTGGATTGCGTTGTGGTTTATATCTGAAAAGTGTGAATGTAGGGCCGGCAGTACCTTTTTCACCAAGCATAGGATCAACTAAAATCACTTTATCCTTGGTTTCGATGACCATTGTTGCGTTTCTGATGTGTGATATCTTCATAATAATTAATTTAATTTGCTCTTTTCCATTCGTTATAAAAGGGGTTAAATCTCTTTTCTGCACCTATGGTACTACTTCTACCATGTCCAGGATGAATCAACATATGTTCTGCTTGTTCATCAATTAACTTGATGACCGATTGCTTGAGATCATCAAGGTTGGCTGTTGGTCTATCCCATTTTCCTACTGAACCTTCAAATAGTGTATCTCCAGTATATATATCATGACCTATTTTATAGGACACGCCTCCTTTGGTATGTCCTGGAGTAAATATTACAGATATCTCGTAGCCTTCAAGATCAATAATAGTATCTTCATTAATAGGCACAATATCAATAGTATTGATGTCGTAATCTTTTTCTTTATTGAAAAAACCGAAACCATTTAAATCATCATCTAGTAAGATTTCGACTTCTTTTTCATGAAGATAAACTGGTACATTAAAACAGTCTAATGCTTCAATATGGTCAATATGAGCATGGGTTAATAAGATACCTACTACTTCTAAATTTTCATCTTTAATGTAGTTTTGAATGGTTTCTTTCTGATAACCTGGATCAATGATAAAGCACTTGTTATTTCTTTCAAGAACATAACAATTCATCGGGAAAAACCCGTCTAATTGAAGTTTTCTAACTGGATGTAATTTCATTCTGTTTCTGTTTTGATATTTCAAAAGTCAGAATACTCTACTCCAATTCCATTGATTTGAATCAAGAAATGCGTTTACGAATTCTACTCAATGTTTCTGGGGTAATATTTAAGTAAGAAGCAATATGGTATTGCGGAATAGATTGAAGCCAATTGGGTTTATATATTAATAATTCTTGGTAGAGTTCTTCTGGGGATTTTGTAACTCTATTGTATTCAAATAGTTCCTTCTGTTTTAGCAGCTTTTGAAAGGATAAATCTATAAAGGATTTACCACAATCGTACTTTGCTAAGATGGTTCTGAACAGTTCCTTATCAATTACTAGTAACCCTACAGGGGTGAGCGACTCTTGGTACTTTTTTGTTTTGGTATCGTTCATAAACGACGATAAATCGGTTATAAACTGAGGCTTTGTATAGAAATTGATATTGGTTTCTTTCTCAGTCGATGCATAGTATTCTCTAACTGCCCCTTTATTTAAAAAACGCAGTTGGTGTTCTTCGGTATCTGAAGTAAGGATTTGGGTGTTCTTTTTATATTCAACTACACTAAATAAACCTAGAAGTTCTTTTAATCCTTCTTTATTGAGTGGATACTCTGTCTCAAAAAATGACGATATTTTTGTTGTATCTAGGTTCATTTAGCGTATTGATGAATAGGTTATATATAATTTTAGACCAAATATAGAAAAGTATTATTACTTAAAAAGATTGGCCCAAAATACTTAGCAGGTGCTTAAACTTTCAAACCGAAATCATAGCGTTGTCCTAAGACTTTTTTCAGTAGCCCTAGCTGACCACAATGCCACATTGTGTGTTTTACATTCCAGTCTAATGCTTGAAATTTATTCTTCGCAATAGGATGAGGAACTTTCGTAGGTTCTAATTGTGCCTTCAAATCGTCTTCAGATAAATTAGCAATGATCTCGATTGATCTATTCTGTATCAACCTCAAGTGCTCAACCAATGCTACTGCATCCGTTTTTCCGATACATTCTGATGGTTGAGTGTTGACGAATAGTTTAAAATACTCTTGTATAGGAAGTTGTTGGTATAGATCAAGTTGTGGACCTCTAATTGACATTAATGAATGATAATTAAAGCTAAGGATCAAGTGACCAATTTGCCAAGTAACATTAGTATCGATAATGTCAGGTGTTTCATCCCATTGTTCATGAGGTATACTTTCTACCAATTTATTGACCCAATTGTAAGCATCTTCAGTTTGAGTTTTTATTATTTCTACAGTACTCATTTAGTTTTTGTTGTTTGTATTACTTAATATTTATTTTGACTACTTTTTGTCTTATTTATTGAATGAGTAGGCCTCTTCAAAACTTGCTCCTTCATTTATTTTCTTGATAAAAAGGGATAGGTTTTGCTCAGGATCCCATTGTTGAATTTTGTATTTGGCAGTTAGATAGTTCATTCTAATATCCGAGTGATTACCTCCCCAAAATTGAGCAGGTCCCATATTTTCTATATCAGGTAGTTCTGTAAATTGATTTGATTTAACAGCCAATGAGTCTAGTGAATAGTAGTTCCTGTGATCAATTTGCATAGCAACACCTTCATCAAACCAAACTGGGAGTTTTAATGCTCTAGTCACAAAACCAACCCTAGCCGATAACTCTGCATGACAGATTTCATGAGCAAGAATATCAAGGTTTAAACCCTCTCTTGATATGATAACATAAGATTGAAAGTGAGGGTGAGTTCCAGCAGGAGTCATCATAGGAGAACCAAATCTTCTGTAATCATCATCAGTATCACAGTAAATAAATTTTGGAGAAGCGGTATTATTTCCCCAGAATTCGAGGTTTCGTTCTTTTGCTTGTTCAAGCATGGTATTTAAAGCCGTGATTTTTTCTTCACTTACATCAGGCCTGTAATATAAATTGCCAACTTGCTTAAATTCATAAGCATCGATAACTAGACATCTGGATAGTTGAGGCATGGCAATAGCATGAATAGCCATGGTGCTCATCAGAATTACCAATAAGATAAGACTTACTTTAACTATTTTTTTCATGAGAGAGGTAGTGTTAATTTTGGGATAGAAATGAAAAGTAAACGTAATGTTTTAGACTATTGATCTAAAGGAATATAGCGTTCTTCAATGATATTTAAGTGATGTATTTGATGTGCCGCTATGGTATATCCAATAGCATACAATGGCATTTCGTATTCAAAAAACTCACAATTTGTATTTAAGATCTCATCATTAAACGAATCGAACAACAAAATACTGGATTGACGGACCACTCGAAGTTCTTCGATTAATCGTTCAATAGAAAGCTCATCTGCATTGGAGTTTTTTGCCATAATCTCTTGGTCATGGGCATCAGGAATACTTCCTTCGCCTCTGGCAAATAGGATGGCTCTAAAACACCAAACCCTTTCCCAATCAATTAAATGTTGGATAATCTTATTGATAGTCCATTTTTCAGCTTCATAAGTTTTTAAGCCGATACGTTTTAATTGGGCAATATCAATACGATCAATATTCTCTA
The DNA here is from genome assembly GCF_012641475.1 of Flammeovirga agarivorans. Lineage (NCBI taxonomy): Bacteria > Pseudomonadati > Bacteroidota > Cytophagia > Cytophagales > Flammeovirgaceae > Flammeovirga > Flammeovirga agarivorans. The sequence continues at coordinate 38,396 of NZ_JABAIL010000008.1, forward strand.
AACTCAGTGAAAGTGCTTCTTTAAGATCAGTTCCTTCTGTTAGTTTATAGACATATTCTAGGAAGCCAGGATTGTGTTTTTGTTCTTCTTTTTCCATTGGTTATAATAGATTGTGATTCGTGTTTATAGTTATGACTAATATCCACGATGTGAATCAAATAATCAAGTCATTTCGATGGGTATATAAAAATCAACTATCGCAATACCTTCAGGGTGTTCGTTGAAATTATTATGATAGATTTCAAAAGGATCTTGTTCTGCTTTTTTATATCCATTTTCATTCATCCATAGAAACATTCCGGTCCATGCTTTCTCAAATTCATTAGGGCTGATTTCAAAATGACCTACAATGCACTTTTGAGGAGAAAACGAACTTAATGCTATAGTACCATCTACAGTTTCGTCTTTTTGAAGAAGTATTGAAGCACTCATCCTTACCTTATTGGGTTCAGTGATCTTAAAACTATCATGATAAACGGTCATCATTTTTACCTGATCATGCATTAACCCTTTCGGTGTTGCCCATTGTATCAGTTGTTGAAAAGCATTACCAAGGTTTTGAGGTCCGATACATGAAACGTATGCGTAATTCATTTTTGGTAATTCTACAATTTCAATTTTTGTATTCATAGTAATCCATTGTCTTAAATTATTAATGATACAAAGGTATTTTTCATTATTCGGATACTCTTGTCCATTCTTGCTATTGACTTGTCTAATCTTGCTATGTCTACGATGATTGAGTTTGATAAATGCAGTAGGACTCTCTTTGAAATATTTTTTAAAAGCTTTTGAATAGGAAGAAGCATCACTAAAACCATAATGATGAGCGATTTCAGATATACTTATATTTTTATGTAATAAGTCTGCTGCAGACTTCTCAATCCTTTTTCTTTTCACATACTCATTTAACGTCTCACCTGTAATCAGTTTAAAAATTCGGTGAAAATGGAAGGGTGAGAAATAGGCAATTTCTGCTACTTTATCTAATGATAAATCATTGCCTAGATTCTTATCTATAAATGTAAAGACTCTATTGATTCTGTTTCTATAGTCTTCCTGAAGTTCTTTTTCTTTATTGGTTTTCAACTAATAGTGCTTAGTTTGTGAAATAGATTTTCCTTGAAAATTAAACGTACTTAACGTAAGGTTTTTTACTTCTTACTTTCCATTTTTCTTTTTGTAGCATCGGTTGTCCATCATAGTCTGTAGCAGGTTTTCCTAAGCATATATATCCTAAACTTCTCCAGTTTTCTGGCACTTCAAATAAGTTCTCGAACTTCTTATAATCTAAAATCGAGACCCATCCTGCACCATAACCTTGTTCTGTTAGTGATAACCATAAATTTTGTACTGCACAGGCACAACTCCATTCCAGTGTACTTGTATTTCCAATGGTTCCGATAGTGAAGGAATCTAAAGTACTCGTATCACAAAATATAGCGATACCAATAGGTGTTTCTTCAATAGCTTCAAGCTTTAACGAGTTATACAGTGCTGTTTGTTTTGAATCTGTAATTTGAGATTCTGCTTTTGTATTGGATTCCTGGAATAAGTCTTTAATCTCTTTTTTTCTTTCTTGAGACTTGACAACGATAAACCTCCAAGGTTCTGATAAACCTACTGACGGAGCTGCATGTGCAGCATCTAACGCTTTTTCTAGTACCTCTGCCGGTAAATCATCTTGTGTGAAATGCCTTGTATCTCTTCGTTTATATATGCAATCGTATAAGTCCATATCCTGAGTGAAATAGTTGAATTTTATATGAAAGATCAATTATGGTTACTAAGCTAAGAACAAGATGGAAGTATACCTAATCTAAAGAAATCTATACATCGCTGTATCTACTCGATTGACATAAAAAAATAGCCAACAATTTTACTCGTTGGCTATAGATTCTATTCACTAAAAGATGATACACTCACACACTGTATCAAGTCTTTTTACTCATTAATTATAGGTAAGTTTGAAGCTGCCTTCAGCCACTTTACCATTACTAAAAGTTACTTTATATCCGTAGGCAGGAATGATCTCACCCTCTTTAGTTTTTTGATAGACTGGTCCTAAATTGACAATCACTTCTGTACCTGAAGAGAATTTTGATCGTTGTAATTTAAAATCATCACTGATGTATTCATGGTCTGTTAACTCCGCAAAGAACGTTTCTCTATTTACAGGGCTAACCACTTTATTTGCGATTTGAATCATTTCTTTCATTCCTTCAAACTCATAAGGAGAGAAGAAAATCGTCGTACCCATACCGAAAAGAATATTTCGTAGAGATTTCACTCTAAAATCACCATTAATTGAGATCTGGTTATCAGGATCCTGAATCTTACCAAAGATGGCAATAGCATCATGGTAAACTAAATTGAACAATGGTGCTCTATGAGAGAACTGTACTAAGTTCGGGTTGGGTAGGTAAGTAAGACCTTCGAACATATCGAAATAAGGTATAAATTGCTGTTGACCATGCTCAGTACCATTAACTAAATTAAGCGAATCTATATATTTAGCGAGGTTAAATAAACCAGTGTTGTCTTCGTCAGGGAAAGTAGCAAATGAAATATCAGTGATATCTGCTTGTAATTCTAAAGCGGCAATTTCTTTGTGTAAACTCTTTTTCGCAAGCCCTAATTGTTTGTTCTGATCAATATTGGCCCATCTACTTCCTGTATTTTTTAGTTTACCTTCTTTGTCTTTAGCAAACAGTTCAGTGTTGAATTCTGGATCGTTTTCTAATGTTGCAGAGTAAGCATGATATGAAGAGTATAAATAACCATATTTTTTCGTTAGGTCTACTGCTTTTTTCAACTCTTTTACACCTCCAAGATTTTCATTAATTGGCCAACAGTTAGGAACAAAATTAGAGAATACACCCCAAGCATGGAAAAATGCATTGTCTACGCCTAATTCATCATGAGTTGTTTTAATAATATCTTGTAACTCTTTAAATGTAAAGGCCATACCAGGCATTTCCACATAGTGAGGATAACCTCCATATACTCCCATATAGATAGCTCCTTGTAGTTTTTCTACATTTGGATCTCTTTTCGCTTTTTCTTTTAGAGAGACAAAGTAACCATCTTTAATTGCTTCCTTTCTGTAAGCTTTTGCCATATCCACATGGGTTCCTTTTGGAATAAACTCATAGGTAATAAGTTTTCTTTCTTTTTCTCTATTGATCTTCCAAACAGGATCTAAAAAGGCAATGCGCTTGTAAGGTGACATTTCTCCTTTACTATTAAATAAGTATTGCCCATTGTTATTGATATTGTAGAACATATCTGGTCTAGCAGAAACATCGACAATACCCACTACAGCTGTTTTTTCCGTATGCGTTCCCCACCATGGCATAGTAAGCCCGATACCATTATTAAATAAAGGTAGCTTACCACTCGTTTTTCTATAATAGGTAGCGTCGTCCCACATACAGAAAGAACCTCCGTTCATTGGAGAAATAAATGAAGGACAGATAACTCCTTGTTTCTGAGGGATAACTGCAGCACCTTTGTCGACATCTGTCTCTAAACTAAATGCTCTTGTAGGGTATCTTAACTCCATTAAATTGTAGTCGCCCTTATTCACAGAAAGTACTTCAACTTCTAACTTTGCATCACTATCTACTAAACGTAATTCCGTTTTGATTTCAACACCTTTTGCAACGTCACCATTAGGAAAAACAGGATTGATAAAAGACAAAGCAATACTATGATCACCTTCTTTCTTAACAGTCACTTTTTTACTTTCAGAGATATTTAGATATTCTATTTTCCCTTTGTTTTTTATTGTAAGCAATCCTGCAGAATTTACCCAAGGATCATCTTTCCAAAGGTGGTTTGTTTCTTTTTCAAGAACTGTAAATGATCCTGTTTTTTCATTTACAGTTACCTTGAGTTTATTGTTTTCTATAACTGTCTGAGGAGCCTCGTTAAATGGATTGCCATGCGTTAAAAATGTCCCTAAGTTGAAAATTAGAATCATTAATATTTGCATGAAATTTTCATTTCGTTTCATAAATCTTCGGTATTTATATGGATGATTAGATTGATGTAAATCAACAGTTGTAAAATTAGGTCGAGGCCGAAAATTGGATGTTGCTATCAATATTATTTTTATTGCTTTAAATACTTTTTTGATAGAGAACCTTTAAAATAGCCTTGTAATTAAGGTTTTTTAATAAGTTTGACGTCTCTATCTATTGAAAAATAAAAATTGGTGATGATAAAGAATCTGAAGAGATAAGGGATGCGGTTTTGAAGTTTTTCCTATAAAAAGAGAAAGTATTGCATTATAAAAAATATGCCCTGTAACAAATAGCTACAGGGCATGATTAGATTAAATAGCCTTTATGATTATAACTTAATAATCATTATTTCCGACTGTAAATTCTGATTCAGATTTTTCACTTGACCAATTATCAATTGATATACTCATTTTATATTTTCCTGGAGCTAATCCTTGAGGAACTGTGGATTGAAGAGTTGTACTATTACTGTAGGTGGCAAGAGCAGATCCTTTTTGTACATCATTCTGATAGAAAATTACATAACGATTAACACTTTTATCTACTTCTAAATTATTAGCTGTAATTGTAAGTAATTCACCAGAGGAACCACTTTGAGGGGTGAAATAACTAATTTCAGGGCGATGTATAATGTCTAATGGTGCACTATTAATACTTTGTACACCATTACTAATAACATATAAAGTACCGCTTTTAGCTTCTTTTGGCACTGTAACAGTTAGTCTATTTGTGGAAACGGTTGAAGGTGTAGCTTCAGCTCCACCTGTGAAATACACTTTATTTTCATTGATATTGTCGCTAAATCCATTTCCAGTAATCGTAAGTGTTCTATTTTCTCTTATTGAGGTAGTATTCAAACTGATATTAAGAGGAGTGATCTGTAATTTATTTAAAGATCTAGTACTTCGAATACCGTTAGAGATAACATGCACAAAACCTTCTTTTGTTCCTAATGGTATGGTGACAGTAATGCTATTTTCTGTTGAAGAAATAGGCGTTACTGGCATTGAAACTCCACTGAAAGTTACTTGGTTATCATCATTATTACTACTGAAGTTCTTGCCACTAATGATAATGTTTTGATTAATCATACCAGTTGAAGGCATACTAGTAATTTCAGGAACTGGAAGAATTGTAAGGCTTTGCTCAGAATAAAAGCTTGATTTTTTAGAAATAGTCAATTTTACTTGACCAGACCTTGCATTATCAGGAACCGAAAAAACAGCAGATGTAGTAGTGGAGCTAATCGACCTAGCCACCACTCCATTAGCAAAGATCAACGCATTATCGTAAGGATTAAAGTTCAGCCCTGTTACAGTAATGTTTTCACCAGTTCTAACGGTATCAGGACTAATTGATGTGATTTGTGGTATTCTACCTGATGAGAAATTACACCCAAGTCTTATTAAATAGGGAGAAGACTTGTTTGTTTCAAATGTCGTAGCTTCCCCATCTGGAATTATGTTTCCCATACAGTCAACGATATATGCTTTATTAAAATAACCTGATGGATTGATATTTTGTTGTGTGGAGGTCCAATAAGCAAAGTTACATTGGCTCCCAGTAAAAGGACTTGGTCCCGGTCTTGGACAAAGTGCTCCCATTTGTCCACTTGGGTTGATGACATTTTGAACAATGGCTGCCATTTCATCACTACTTGGCAAAAACCAATTGCCTCCTGTTTCTTTCGAATAATTGTAAGCTAACAAAGCAGCATAAGAATAAGTAGAGTCTTGGAAGTAACTTCCTGTTATTCCATATTTCGCAATAATTAATGCTGTGTTTAGTACTCCTGTTCCTATTGCTGAGCTTGTACCAGGAACATTAATACTTGCACTATCCATCGATGCCTTTACTGTCACCCATGAAGCACCTATTTTAGTTACTCTAGAATCTGTTGTAATAAATCCATTTCCTTTTAATGTGTCTAGGTAGGCAATAGGATATTTACCTAAATAGTATTTACCATAAATTTGACTCAGTTGTATACCAGGACAAGATTGAAAAATCTCAAAAGGACTTTCTCCTTCATCTAATCTGTTTTGGATGTTTTCATCAGTACAATTGGATGCATTTTGTGCATTAATAGGGGAATGATTTAGTAAAAATAAGCTTAGCAATAAGCCATAGAGAAAATTGCTAGTAAGAGAATTATTCATAGCGTAGTAATAGTTTATTTAATAAATATTTAGTCTTGGCTATTTAATCAAATGGCAAATATGTGTTTAGAGTAGTTAGAAATCAACTATTTATTTAAAGATTTAGTGAAATTCATTTTTATATAACCTAAATAAATATTCTCCATTGCTAAGGAAATGAGGGTTATGTTGTCATTTTTTACTTTAAGGATAAAGGATATAAATGGTTATTGATTCGTCTCCTAACATTTAAAACACTTCTATGGTTACGGGTAATATAAACTAGGGTTACATATAAAAAGAAATGCCAATTATCTACTTAATAAATAATTGGCACAGGTAATATTGATAAGAATGAGTTAATAGTTCTGTTGTTTGTTTTTAGATAAACCGATCAAACTAGAAACGATAGCTAAGGAAGAAACAATTGTCATCAGAGTTCCCGGAGCAAATCTTACATACCCCCCTAAATCCATAAATAAAAAATAACCTACATCGGCTAAACCTCCTGTTAAGATGGCTAATAAGATCGCATTTTTATTTCCCTTCCAAATGAATATTGAACATATAAAAGTGGTGACTCCAATCCACAAAAGATTAAATCCATGTTGACCAATAATAGCTCCTGTAGCATTGGGATAATTTGCTTTTAAAGAATTTGGATCAATTGCGTCTGCAATTCCACTCACTGCACCTACTATGTCTCCATTTAAGATGGCATAATCAGTAATTACTCCGGCCATAATGTGGACGAAACCCCAAATCAACCATAAAACCGATGATACTTTGAAATAGATTTTCTTATTGTTCATAATGTTATTTTTTGTTTTTACCTGATACAAAAGTCGTATCTGCCTAAAACCTATGCATTATGATTTCATAAGAATTCAAGAAATATTATTCTTTTTTTGATCGTTTTGCTTTTGCCGCACTTAATGTCTCTGGTGTAACACCAAGGTAAGAGGCTATCATTTTTTGAGATACTCTCTGAACGATATTCGGGTAAGTTTCTATAAAATGCTCATACCTTTCTATAGCGTTTGTACTGATCAGCATTATGATACGTTCCTGAAGCACCTTCATTCTTTTGGCGAGCGGTTCGATATTATCTTTCTCCTTTTCTAACTCTTTGGGTAGTACTATAATTGTTGAGTCTTCGAGAGCATCAATAAATAATACAGAAGGTGAAGTAGGTGCACAGGAATCTGCAATAATCCAACCTTCAGGGGCAAACATAAAAATATTTTCATGTCCATTTTTATCAATGGAATAACTTCGTAGTAGTCCATTCTTTACTTTATAAATTTTACTATTTATTTCACCACTATGTTGAAGAATTGTCCCTTTTTTTACCTTGATTTCCTGCATTATTTATTCATCGATTAAAACCTTTATGATTATACTAAAATAGCCAAAATTATGCCTTGTAAAGAATTACACTTCAAAAGTACGTCATAATTGTGACGTATTTTTATTGTAGTACATTTTTAGTATTTACGTTTTTCTATCAATTACTTTGGCGATAGTATTATGTCACAAACTATTGAATATGAAACGTCTTATTACTCTATTAATGGCTTTATTTTTAAGCTATGCTGTCTTTGCTCAAGATAAATTACTAACCTTTAATGTGGGTTATGGGCTATCTAGTATGTCTACGAAAATCAATGAATACAAGGGGTTTGATCCTGGTACATGTGGAAATATTGGTTTGTATTATAATCACAGTCCAAAATGGTCATTTGGGGCAGAAATGTCATATTCATTTGCTTTTGTTGGTAATTATGTTGATACTAATAATGGTGGTTCTGGTTTGACCTTTATCTCTTATTTTAGTCATTACCTTCTAAAAACAAGGTATTTTCTTGGTCGAAAAAAAGTGAAAACACATGTAGGTTTAGGTGTCGGTTACTTTGATATGAGACCTGCTGTTGTTAGGGTAGAGGATAACTTTTATAACCATCACCCTATTAGTGCAATTGGTTTTGTCCCAGAATTTGGTTTACATATTTACTTCTTTGAGTTGACAGTATTATATAGCATGGCTCCAAATACGGTAATCGGAGAAGATTTTAATATGTCTTATTCAAATTTTCAAATCAGAGCAAACTTCAATATCAATTTCATCAAAAAGAAAAAATAACTTCTTTGATTTATAAAGTTAATGAAATTTGTAATACTTTTTATTTATGTAATGAATAATTACAATACTTATTACTGTTAATGCTGCACAGCCAAGTATCCATGTTGCTATCAAAGAATACCACTTATAGGATGCTTGGTGTACAGTTTCTTCAGAAAATAGATCACTGATTTTGATATTAATATTTCCCTTTGCTAGTTCATCTTTTACATGAAGTATGACAACTTCCTCGTATTCATGTTGGTAGTATAAGTAGATAATTCCTCTTTGTAAATCAAAAATATTGGAATATAAAGTTCGACTAAAAATACCTTCCTGATGAACGCGGTCAAGGATATTCTTAAAGAATCTGATAGTGATATCATTCTCTTTTGTAATCGTATTAAGCATCTCTTCAGAAACAGTGTACCTGTGGCAGGGATATTCTAATGCATTATTTGGATTTGCCTTATTGTAATTCGTAGAAATCAAAAAATGGGCGTCTTTATTCTTTCTAGTAAAAGCAAGCTCACCAGATTGATCTACACTCATGACCACAGCATCACCTTGAGCATCGGCAAAATTTAATTGATAACCGACGCCCTCTGATGAAGGGTACCAGTTATTCTTTTGATATTTTTGTGCAATATCAATCGCTTCTTGAATAGTAGCCGCTTTTCTTAGAATTAAAACAGGTAACCAAATCTCATATTGATCATAAGGTACATCATAATGGGGTGGTTGAAGTAATTCTTTATGAAGATTGATCTTTACATCAGGAAGAGCATTGGCATCAAAACAAAGCCCTTTTTCATTAATGCCTCCCTGATGTGAGTAATCTTTAAAGCCTAAATATATACAACCATAATTTCCACCTGTGGCTGGTTCTGTCCATAAATACGTATCGGGGTCAAAGTAATCTTCATTATTACCAAATAATGTTTGATCACCAATAGAAGCCGAGAATATAGTACAAGAACCTGGAACAGGATCAGAGATTTTATTTTGTATTCCAATTGATGAAATAAAAAGTAAAAGAAATGAGAGCGATATTTTCATGCTACATGCAAAAGTCAATTTTTATCATAAGATGAAGTCTTTAGTTATCAGAATGATTTAGACTATTTACCTTGCTTCAATCGTAAATGAAGCCGTTAAACCAACACTGAAATTTCTCGGTAGTTTATCAACCCCAAAAATGGCTCTTGAATGTTCTCCCTTTTCCTCTAACACTTTTATAAAAATATCAGAAGCACCATTGACGACAATTGGAGAGTCATCCCAATCATGGCCAGATTGAAAATAAGCATCGATATGATTTAATCCTATAATGTTCTCAAAACCTACTTTTTTGTCGATTTGTGATAAAACATTTAAAGCACAAAGTTGCATGGCTTGATATCCTTCTTGAGTAGAAATTTCCTCACCTAATTTCCCTTGATACAAATATTCTTCATTGTGTATTGGAAATTGAATAGCAATGTAAGCAATATTGCTCCTTATATTAACAGATACATAACTTCCCCCAGGAGTTGAAGGGAAAGGAAGTTGGAGTCCTAGTTTATTTAAGTTTTCTAAGGGTGTCATAATAATAGCTAAAAGTTGGATTCCCACTAAATTAGCAAATGACTTTTACTTGTCAATTTATGACAAAGGGAAATGTCTATACGTCAAGAAATTGATGGATATTCTCCACAAAGTCTTGGGGGTTATCTTCCTGAACGTAGGTTTTTGCATTTTCAATTTTCACAAATTCCACATTTGGAAAAATATTTCTAATTCTTTCACCTAACTCCAAAGGGAACATGTCTAGGTCATCCATTCCCCATAAAATGAGAACAGGCTTATTGAATTCTTTTAGATCTGCAGCAGCCTTTTCTGTATACTTTGGGTTCCAACCGAGAACAAGACGTTTAAAGTTTTCCCTTATTAAGTCATCAGCAACAAAGTGCTTTGCATAATGTTCATATAATTCCTCGGGGTTTAAAGCATTACTTAGGAGGCCAAAAGATAAGTCCCATTTCAATGAAGGCTTATACTGAAACAATTTCGACATGGTCCATAAGTACCCAGGAACTTGAACCATAAATTGTAAACTCTGAAATTTTTTAGGTGGGAAAATCTCAAATCCTTCGCAGTTACTGATTACTAGTTGAGAGATCATCTCTTGATGTTTTGACGCAAAGATTTGAGTATATGCGCCACCTGTATCGTTACAGATAATCGCAGCTTTTGAGAGGTTCATTGCCACAAAGAATTGATAAATGAGATCCGAAATACCGTTAGGAGAAAGGTCTACTTGTTGAGAAACGGCTACTTTATGTCCTCCAAATGGCCATTCTGGGACAATACATCTATATTTTTTTGAGAGTGATGGAATGATCTTTCTCCAAGTTTGGCCACTTGAAAGGGTTCCATGGATAAAAATGAGAGACTGACCAATTCCATATTCTTGGTATTCAATTGTGTTTCCGTTGATTTTGACGTTTTTCATAGTGCTACTGTTTGATGTTAATAATGTAAAGTTGCCTATGAAAAATCGAAACTTTTAGACGGTAGTGTACAATTGCCCAATGAGTTGTTTTGTAGTGTCCTGAATCCCTTTCATATATTCTCCAAGAAACTTATGGTTGAGGTTGTCTTCATTGATTTTCATATAAAAATCATCAATAACGATTTGAAATATTGCGTTAAGCTGAGTTTTTGTTAACGGATGATAGATATCTTGTGCCCATGCCATTTCTGAAAAATTTCCAAGAATGGTTTTTGACTTAGAAAGTACAACCTGTGCTTGTTTTTCTTTCTGATGAATTCTTAACTGACGTTGAAATAATAGGTCTATTTTGTGCTCGATAAAAATATCAATTAAATCAGGGTGGATCTTTTCACAATTTCTCTCCTTTTCTGCTATGATCTTGCATTGTTCTAAATGATATCGAAAAAGGTCATCAATAAAACATTCTAGGTCAGCAAAGTAATGATAAAAGGAAGATTTACTTACCCCAACAACCTTTGCCAATCGTTCTACCTTTAAACCATTTGGTCCTTCAGTAGAGTAGACTTTATAACCTGCATTAATCCATAGCTGCTGTTTTTCCATCTTATTGGGTTGTTTATTTTTCATTAAAGAGCCTGACAACATCTTCTAATATAGTGGAACTATTTATTTCATAAAAATATTTCAATTGCCACGATTGAGTTTTCTTAGCTTGTTGATTTAGAGTTACATCCCATTTAGGGTATACTCTGAAACCTCTTTTGCCATCTTTATTTTTAGTAGATAAAATCCCTTTCTGTATAAGTACACTTTTAGGGAAAACAAATTGCCCAAAATGATTTTCCTTTCTTACATTAACCGTAAAGAAATCAATTGAGTCATTTTCCTTAAAAGGTGTTGTAATACCATTGATGTCTCGCCTCCAAAAGGTGACAAATTGCCCTACTTTTTTAGGCGTAATTTTAGCACTTCGATTGATAATTTTCTTTCCATCTAAATCAAATTGACAAGCCTCATATTCTTTCCCTTCTGCCTCTTCATGGTAATTGGAAATAGTAAAAGAACACTTATCGTAAATAGCTAACTTGATATGAGTTAAGTTTTCGTTCATTTGTTTCAGCTTCAAATTAAAGTGGTATGATACACTCAATAATCGTTCTATTTTAATCTGTATAGAAAGTATTTATAGTGTTAATTGTCTATGTAATTGAAAATATAAATGTGTTTTATTTTTATGAAATTCTATAATTTTATTGGAGAACAAGAATTTTAACATGAAGAATAAATTAATTATTATTTCTGACTTATGGGGAAGTCAAAAAGCCCAATGGTTAACTAACTACACAAAAATTTTAGAAACTAATTTTGATATTACTTTTTATGATTGTTGTAAAATAGGTAAGGTAGATATAACTAACTATAGCCAAGAAAATTTACATCATCAGTTTATTGATGGAGCGATTGATGAGGCTGTAGATTATTTAGTTCAAAATGAAAGAAACCTAGTTGATATACTAGCTTTTAGTATTGGAGGTGTTATTGCTTGGAAGTACGGTTTAAGAACTAATAATATAAAGTCGTTGACTTGTATTTCATCAACAAGGTTGAGAAAGGAAACAAAGAGACCAAAAGGGAGAATAAAACTTCTATTCGGTGAAAATGATGAATTTAAACCTAATCATGAGTGGGTAAATAAAATGGAACTTGAATGTGAAATTATAAAAGATAAAAACCACCTGATGTATACAGAAACTGAACTAGGAGAAGTTTTTAGTAGACAAATTAATTTTTTAAACCTGAGTAATAGTCTTTAAACTTGAGTTCTTTATTTTTGAATTATTTATAATTATTTTCAGATAATGGAATTTGATATAGAAATCTGGATTGATAAACTTAATAGTAACGTTCCTCAAAAATATTATAGACGAAACCATGCTCAATGTACCTTCGTCACATATATTAATCACTCAATAATTTTAGTTAAAGGCAAACATTATAATGGATCTTTTATGTTTTTAAAAAGGGCTTGTGAATATTTAGAAAACCATAAAGACATTTTTGATGACTCATATTTTGTGATTTCTACTAAATACTTAATAAACCTTTTTAGTTATCTAGTTAATAATCATTTAGTTAGTGATGACTTGTTGTTTAGGTATAAGGAAAAAATCGCACATTCATTGAATAGTTTTAATATAGATCTTGATACTTAATTCAAAGGTCAAGTAGGCAAACCAAAACTATCTCTTACTCCCTTCCTTACATACTTATGGCAATGGATGTATTTGATTGGCTATTGCATACACCACTAAACCTACAGTATTCTTTGCCCCAACTTTATCAAGAATTCTTTGTCGATGATTTTCGATGGTGCGTTTACTGAGAAATAGTTTTTCAGCAATTTCTTGGTTAGTATTTTCCTGACAAATCAGTTTTACCACCTCAATTTCTCTTCCCGATAGCTCTTCTATGGGACTTAGCGAAATCTTTTTGGAACCGCTATTCATATACTGAATAAGCATTTCTTTGTCGGATTCAGTAAAATAAATACCTGATTGGTGTACTGATTCAATAGACGTTACCAAGAGTTGTTTATTGGCATTTTTTGGAATGAATGCAGAGACACCCAACTTAATCATATGCCCAACAATATTACTTTTGTAATGAGATGAAAGTACAATAACTTTTAGATCTTGGTACTTATCTTTTATTGATTCTACTAGTTCAAAACCATCCATTGGTTTCATCTGAATATCAATTATTGCAATATCTAGAGGTGTAGATGATTCTTTTTTATCAAGGTATTCAAGAAACTCCAAACCATTGTTGGCTGTTGTAATTACATTGATATTATCGACATTCGAGAATATAAGTGATATGCCTTCTATAAATAATGCCTCGTCGTCTACGAGTGCTACGTTGATGATATCTTTCATTTCTTTGGATGTACTATTATTAACCTAACTCCTTTCTCAGTTTTACTTTTCCATTTACTGTAAGCTTCAATGGATTGGATACGACTATTTATATTCTCAAGTCCCATTCCTTCTTGAAGTTGCTCCTGATCAAACCCAATTCCATTATCTGATAAAACGACAGCTAACGCATTTTCCTGATCTCTTAGGTGGATGACCATTTTTGTCGCTTTAGCGTGCTTGATCACATTACTTAAAAACTCCTGTATAATTCGATAGATTTGAAGTTCAAACGATATATCTCTTTGTTTATAGTTTTGATGCACAAGATCTATAGACAAAGAATGATTTACATTAGAGACCAATGCCTCTAGAGTGAGAATAAGCCCAAACTTTTCTAAGTTCACTGGGTACAAGGAGTGAGATATTGTTCTAGTCGTTTCTATTAGTTCTGGTATTTGCTGAACAATAATTTCCTTAGATCTCTCACTATTCCAAGTATCTTCATTGTTAATCCAAAGAGAAAGAATATTCAGTTTGTTTCCCACATCATCATGTAAGACTTCCGCTATCCTTTTTCTTTCATTTTCTTGAACTATGGTTTGTTGTAATGCGACTTCCTTTTGGTGTTCTATTTCTAATCGATATTGAATGGTTTTCTCTTCTAATATTTTTTTGATGAAAGCTCTATATAATTGAAAAGTAAATAAAATGATTATTGTAAGTACGATAATCAAAACGACTATATATTGGACTTTGATGACCATTGGATTTGACTATAAAAAGTATAAACAAAACTACCGTATAACACAGTACTAAGAATATTATTTATAACCCAAATAATAATATTCTGATCCGTCAGTTGGTTCATGACCATAAATAAGAATAACGATACGCTATAGTATAAAAACAGAAATGCATGAACGATAGTCGAAGGACCATTATTCTTCAATTCATTGATGTTTTTAATCAATAGGTATGCAGCAAAACAGATGATAGTTAAATGGGATATTATTTTACCATAACCTGTAGATGCATCATTATTGGTGAGCCATAGAACATAGGCTTCGATAAAGAAACAACAAGCAATAATACCTGTTATTACTTGCCATTTCTTTGTCGATTTTAATTCTGATAGGAATAAATTAATAACTACAAAAAACTCACCTCCAACATAAAAGGGATAAAGTTGTTGTGTTGATTCACTTTCGAGAATATAAATGGAGAAGAGAATCATCACCTCTATACCTAGGATAAAACCAATGTAGGCAGTATACCAAATACTAAGTTTAGTACTACTTAGTTTATCACTAATAATACCATTGATTAAAGCAATTGATAGGAAGGAACGAGATAATATGATAGATATAATTATTAAACTATCCATTCTGATTAAAACAGAGTGAAGCCAGATTTGTCTTTGCAAAGTGGAGGACACGGCTGCGACCAGTCCTGAGAGTTGGTTGGTGCTGCACTAAATCCAAGTTTTGCCCTTAATATTTCACCTGTTCCGCTATCTTTCTCAGATTGGGAAACAAAGATTAAGATGGGAATTTGCTTCTGGTAAATTGGAGAAAGTTTTAACCCAAAAAAGGCAATAACATCCCCTTTCTTGTTATCATCTCGATCAAGGTCTGACAATGGAACAGTAAACGTTCTGAAAATATTTCTACCACGGGAAGTACTGTATTCGTAGAAGAACCAATTAAGGCTTTCATTTTTCCACTTTTCAATATCATAAGCAGAAGCTTTTTCTGTAATTGTTGGTTCATTATGAACAGGTAGATTCACCTCTTTCCAGAATTTTGTTACCGCTAAATCAGCTGATAGTTTTGTTTTCGTAACAGTGGTGACAACTTCTGTTTCCACTAAAGTGATATCCTTTTTTAAAGCGGTTAAAGTTTTTGTCAGGTACTTTTCAAGAGCCTTTTCCTTTCCTTTTTTTGTTAAAGGAACAATGATGAGGACAAAATGATCATTGTGAACTCCAGCATACACATGAAAACTGTGGTTTTTGTTGTGTTCTCTAATCCAAGACTGATCAGATTCATCGAAACGAAAAACTTTAGTAGCATCTATAAGTGCTCTAATTTTTTCGAAGTCAGTTTTAGTTTTTTCCCATTTAAGAATTGCCTGTTTGCATTCTTCTCTTTTTAGTAGCATAGTTGAAAAATTTTATCTTTTAAAGATTGTAGTTAGAGTGAACTAGTAATAGTATAGTTTCGGATGTCTAGAAGTATGATATAACCTATTTAATAAATGGAATCATTTATTGGGTATACATATTCTATACTCTGTTAAAAGTAATTTAATTTTTAAAAGCATGCAATATTGTCTCTTTTTATTGTTGATGTACCGTAGATAAACTATCACAAGGTAATAAAAACCGAACGAGTTTTTCCTCTCTAAATACTGCATCATTTTTTTTAAAATATCCATTAGGTATAAATACTCAATTTCAGAAACCAGTATTCTTACTCTAAGATCGAACACCTAATATTCAGACATTTGTAATGTAATCAAAAGCAAAATATTCGATTGAGTAGCTACTATCAAACTTTTGTTACTATGGCGGAATCCGAAAAGCCAATATCAAATAGAGTAGGAATGCCATCAACTAATTTTTTACACAAATGAAAGGTCCACATTTAAATATTGGGTCCGATGCTGGATTCAAAGTCGATATTATGCTTTTAGCTGATAATACAGGTAGTATGGGTTCAGCAATTAATGATGTGAAAGCAAACTTTGTTAGTGCTTACCAACAATTGCTTACTTCAACAGATTGGGATGCAGAGGTAGGTGTCTCTTATTACAA
Source organism: Flammeovirga agarivorans (assembly GCF_012641475.1). Taxonomy (NCBI): domain Bacteria; kingdom Pseudomonadati; phylum Bacteroidota; class Cytophagia; order Cytophagales; family Flammeovirgaceae; genus Flammeovirga; species Flammeovirga agarivorans. Next base: position 54,914 of record NZ_JABAIL010000008.1, read on the forward strand.
AGACAGTACTGACTCGGATCCATTTGTTGTTCTACAAGAGATCACTAATGATGATGTTCTTCTACAATCAGCAGTAAATAATCTGAATGCAAGTGGTGGTGGAGATACTCCAGAAGGACAGCTATATGCACTGACTCAATTGTCTGAAAGAACAGTTACAGGTTGGAGACCTGGTGCAACAAGAATTATTTGTTGGTTTGGTGATCAACCTGGTCACGATCCGGTCACAATCAATGGTCAAACTTGTACGTTAGAAAGTACTTGTGAGGCTTTACTTCATACCAATACATTTGTATGTGCTTTCAGTATGGATCCTTCTAATAACTTAAATGGGTCAGAGCAACAAGCTACAGTAGTTACAAATAAAACAAATGGTGTGAATGATGGAGAATACGTTAAGTTTAATGTTGTTCAAGATGGAGTAGTTGACTTCATATTCAACTTTATCAAGAAACACACACCGTAAAGAATCAATTGATTTATAAATCAAAAAGCTACCCATCAGTATTTCAATAAAGGATACTGATGGATAGCGTCTTTACCCAATACTGTTCGAAGTGTTTGACTACAAATAGTTACACTTCGAACTTTTTGAGTTTATAAATTAAAAATGTGATGTTTTTTATTCTGCCATTTCTGGAAGTGAACTTTTATACATTGTAAAGAAGTAAAAGGGTAGAAACCCAAATGCAAAAACAAAAGCTCCTGTTAATAATAATATACTTGCCCCTTGTAGATGCATCACTTTAAATAAGCCAGATAAACCGGTAATTACTCCGGCAACAAGGCCTAAAATAATCTTTAACCTTACTGAAAGAGCTTTCTGAAGGGATACTTTATATTTATCAATCGCAAAAAGAGGAACAAAGACTAAAAGTAAAGCCAGGAATCCAAACATAAAGAGTTCTGTGGCCAATGGCATATGAAGTAGTTTAAACGTTACTCCTGCAGTTAAAGAAACTGATCCAATAAGTCCAATTAAATACATAAGCTTTTTCATGAGAATAAATCGTTTAGAGTTAAGTAAAAAAACTGTTTTATGTTGAATTTCAATCAAACCATTGGGTGCTAATTCCTTTACGGCATGATCCAATAATTGATCGAATGATTTTCCTTGTCCTAATTCACTTTCGACAACGCAGCACAAATGATCGATGATATCATCTCTAAGCGTTTGAATCTTAATTCCTTGATTATCGACAAGGTCTTCTATTATTTTTTCTTGTTCATTATTTAATTTCATGTGAGGTTAAGTTCTGGGAAGACAAGTTTATTGAGAGTGGCAAGAAAGTCCTTTAGTTCTTCTAAATATCGAACCTTTTCGGTTTTGCCTTTGGGAGTCAGAAAGTAATATTTTCTTACCCTTTTACCGTAGAACTCTTCTTGATAAGAGAGCAATCCATCTTTCGTCATTTTCTGTAAAGCAGGATATAGAGACCCATCTTTGAGTAAGATTTTTCCATCAGAAATTTCTTTTACCTTTTGAGAAATCTCATAACCATACATTCTTTCATTCTCTGATAATAGATTTAAAATAATCGCAGAGAGAGTTCCTTTTAATAGTTCTTTTGAGTACATAGAACAAATATACATAAAAATAAAATACATCATAATTCTATGTATGTAAAATTTAATAAATCACTGATATTTAATCTGATATCAGATTGCTTTTTTAGGAGGAAAGCATTACTTCTTGAATTTTAAGCTAAAAAAGGTAGGTATGGTAAAGTACTGTACTGAAATTCTAATTTAATTGGAGCGGGCAGAATATACAATCATCAATTGCCTTCTTGCTATATTATGGGCTAATTGTTTTGCTCTTTGTGCTAATTGATCATCGAATAAAGCATCAATTGTGGTAAACCATAATTCTAACCATCTTTCAAAATGTTCTGGCCCCATTGTATTCTTCATCATCTTGTCTGTTTTAATATGAGCTTGTACAGGATTACCAGTAAATGTCCTAACACCAAAGAGATTTGAGTACCAAAAATCGGTTAACTTTTCTAAGTGCTCGGGCCATTTTTCTTCTTGGATAGCCGTATTAAATATTGGTCCCAAAACAGCATCTTTTCGGATTCTATTGTAAAAAGTAAGCACAATCTTATTTACGTCTTCTCTGTTTTGAATTTCAGGCATACATTATTATTCTTAAATAAATTGAATTTGAAAAAGGCGATAAATCTCTATCATCTATTCGTTTATAAGTATTCCTTTTTCAGAATACAAATGTAGTAGTTCATTTTTGGTTTCAGTAATTGCGTCCAAAATGTTCTCTTTTATTTAAGAAATAATACTGTCCAAAATGCACTAGTTTATCTTTTTCAAAACCTTTAATACATTGAGTTTTTTATAAAAAGATATTAGACATTTATCTTATAATTCAGTGAAACTTCATCTCCGGTCATACCTCTAAATCCCCAATTTGAAGCGGGGCTTTCTTGGATAAGAATTTCTATATCTGTTGTAGATATACCAGTTTGCTCACTTATTTCTTTGAAGAGCAACTGAATAAGCTTTTTCTTAGTTTCTACGGTTCTTCCGGTAATCATCATAATTTCAATGATAATGTACTGATCAGTTCTTCCTTCAGGATAGTAAAAATCGTCTTTTTCTAAGTTAATAAAACGATGTGCTCGTTTGTTTTGGGGATATTGTAATGCTTCAACAACGCAAGCATGTATAATGTCTGAAAGTTGTTGCTTTTTACCATTTAAGTGGGACCTTAGTCCGTAAATTTTAATTTGAGACATTGTATTTAGTTTTAAGAGAGATTGTTTTTGAGAAAAAGCAAGTATGATTCCAACTTATTATCATCTCGACATTTAATCTAATTTTAATTAATGGAGTTTAGGAGTAGTGTAAAATTCATGTCTATTGAATTGATATTTAGTTACTTATGTTTATGTTTTTACGGGCTAAAAAATTAGTTTGATAAAAAATCACAAAAACATAGGCGATTCAAAAACTAAATCTATATTTGCGCCGCTGAAAATGATATAATGATCAATCAACGAAGACGACTACTAAATAACTAACACATTAGGCCTAATGATTTCTCATTCAGCAAGGCTAACATAATCATTGCTCTTATATTAATTATTCAAGAAATTTCATGAAAACTAAAACTAATATAGCTGTAATAAGTTGTTGTTTTAAGTGTATTATAATTTTAAAGTTGTAATAGCCAAAAACTTATCAAAATAATAACTCTAATCTGTTTACCTACACATATAAACTACCAACGCATTAAATAATGGATCTTAAAAGTATCGATAAAATCGAATTGGAATACCTAAAGTTCGATGACTATATGGAGATAAAAGACGTGATGGTCTCAGCTTATTCTTCCATGCCTGATTCTTACTGGAAAGAAGAACAAATAAAAAACTTATTGGAAAAATTTCCAGAAGGTCAGGTGGTCATTAAGGTGAATGGTCATATTGCCGGGACGGCTTTGTCGATCATTGTGAACTATAAAGATTTTGATGATAACCATACCTATCGTGATATCACTGCAGATTATACATTTAATTCTCACGATTATGAAGGTGATACACTTTACGGTATAGATGTATTTATTAAACCGGAGTTTAGAGGCTTAAGACTTGGTCGAAGATTATACGATTATAGAAAAGAGCTTTGTGAAAATAAAAACCTGAGAGGAATAGCATTTGGAGGTAGAATTCCAAACTATTATAAACATGCGGATTCACTTTCACCAAAGGAATATTTAGAGAAAGTTAAGCTGAAAGAAATTCATGATCCGGTACTCAACTTTCAGATTTCTAATGACTTCCATCCGACAAGAATATTAAAAGGCTATTTGGAAGGCGATGCGGATTCTGGGGAGTATGCGGTGCTTTTAGAGTGGGATAACATTTATTATACAAAGCCAACTAAAAAAGCGACAACCCAAAAGAAAGTTGTACGTTTAGGCTTGATACAATGGCAAATGAGACCCTACAAAGACATTGAATCACTACTACAACAAGCAGAATATTTTATAGATGCAGTCTCTGGTTATCGTTCTGATTTTGCAGTATTTCCAGAGTTTTTCAATGCCCCATTAATGGCAAAATACAATCACTTGTCGGGAGCACAAGCGATTAGAGAACTAGCAAAGTATACAGACGAAATTGTAGAGAAATTTTCAAGTTATTCGATTTCATATAACATCAACATTATCGCAGGATCTCTGCCAGAGATTAAAAATGGTGAGTTACTAAACGTTGGCTATTTATGTAAGAGAGATGGAACAGTTGAACGTTACGAAAAAATACACATCAACCCAGATGAGGCAAAAGTTTGGGGGATGCAAGGAGGAAATGAGATCAAGACCTTTAATACAGACTGTGGTAAAATCGGTGTTTTGATCTGCAATGATATTGAGTTTCCAGAGATAAGTCGCCTATTGGCAGAGGAAGATATGGAAATTTTATTTGTGCCGTTTTTAACAGATACTCAAAATGGATATTCGAGAGTAAGGCATTGTGCTCAGGCCAGAGCGATAGAAAATGAATGTTATGTGGCCATTACTGGTAGTGTAGGCAACCTACCAAAAGTACACAATATGGATATTCAGTTTGCACAATCTGTAGTTTTTACCCCATGTGATTTCGCATTTCCAACTAGTGGAGTAAAAGCAGAAGCGACACCGAACACAGAAATGATATTGATCGCAGACGTAGATCTGGATTTACTTAGAGAATTACATCAACACGGAAGTGTCAGAAACTTAAAAGATAGAAGAAAGGATTTGTACACACTTTCCAAAAATTAAACGATTAATAATTTATACCTCAACTATTTATGTAAAGATGAAAAACACATACTTTGATTTAATAGAGCAAAGCTACTACTTCCCACAAGAAGGCTTTGACTTAAGAGACAACTCTCTCACATTTCATGGGGTTTCATTGAAACACTTAATTGAAAAACACGGAACTCCTTTTCGATTTATTTATCTGCCCAAAATCGGAGACCAAATTAAAAAAGCAAGAAATCTATTCAACAGAGTAATTAAAAACAACGCTTACAAAGGGGAATATAACTTTTGCTATTGTACTAAATGTAATCACTTTTATCATGTGGTCAATGAGGCCATAAAACACAACGTCAACCTAGAAACATCTTCATCTTTTGATATTGACCTTATCCTTTCCTTATATCAAAAAGGAAAAATTACTACAGACATAAAAATTATTCATAACGGGTATAAAACAGAAGAGTATTTAAGAAAAATAGTTGACTTACAAAAAGCAGGTTTCCACAACTCTGTGATTATTCTGGACAGCATTAACGAGTACCATAGATTGGCTAGAATAAAAACTAAGCATGTGGTGAAAATTGGAGTGAGAATGTCTATCAATGAAGAAGCACAATCGGCTTACTACACTTCAAGGTTAGGCATTCCACAAAAAGACATCCTTGAGTTTTATAGAACATATATTCATGACAACCCTAAAGTAGAGTTCAAGATGTTCCACTTTTTTGTGGATTCGGGTATCAAAGATACGCCATATTATTGGGGAGAATTTAGAAGAGCATTATCACTTTACATTGACTTGAAAAAAGAGAGTACTTCTTTAGACTCACTAAATATGGGTGGAGGTTTTCCTATCAGAAACAGCTTGGGCTTTGAGTACAATTATGAATACATGATCAATGAGATTGTAGGAACGATAAAAAGTGCTTGTGCTGATAGCAATATTCCAGAACCACACTTGTTTACCGAGTACGGAAAATACACTGTGGGTGAAGCAGGTGCAATCATCTTTGAAGTATTAGATAAAAAACAACAAAACGATAACGAGACTTGGTATATCATTGACAATAGTTTGATGAATACGATTCCAGATGCGTGGTCGATTCAAGAAAAATTCATCTTGTTACCTGTCAACAAATGGAATCATGAGTATGGTAGAGTAAATATTGGTGGAATCAGTTGTGATCACTCAGATTATTATAACTCTGATGATCTAAACCAAGAGGTATTATTGCCTCAATTTGATAAGGAAAAAGACAAAGAGCCATTGTACTTAGGATTCTTCCATACGGGTGCCTATCAAGATTCAGTGAGTGGTTATGGTGGTATTAAACATTGTTTGATTCCAGCACCAAAACATGTAATCATTGATAGAGACGACAAAGGAAATATTATAGACACTGTTTACAGAGAAGAACAATCTGTGGCTGAAATGTTTAAAATATTGGGATACAATGAGTAAGAAATATGTATTCGCTGGAGTAGAAGAGAAGTACTCTTCCTATGATACCGCTAATGTATTACTCCAGCCCATTCCTTATGATGGAACAAGCACATGGGGAAAAGGCGCTGATAAAGGTTTGGAAGTATTTATTGAGGCTTCCGAAAATATGGAAGTCTACGATATAGAAACAGATTCTGAAGTTTATAAAAAAGGAATCCATGTTTTGCCTGCAATTGAGGAAGATAATAGTCCAGAAGAGGTATATAGTGCAGTCTATTCCAAGACAAAATCACTATTGGAAACTGGTAAATACCTGACGTTTTTTGGAGGAGAACATTCAATTAGTATTGGTGTTATCGATGCCTTTAAAGAAAAGTACAAGGACTTGACAGTGGTACAAATTGATGCCCATGCAGACCTAAGACCTGATTATTTGGGAACGGAATTTAATCATGCCTGTGCGATGTATAGAGCATCAAAAAGTACCAATTTAATACAGGTAGGGATTAGAAGTATGGACATCAGTGAGAAGGAGCATATGAATAGGGAGCAGACCTATTTTGCAGAAGAGATCTATGGAAAAAATGATTGGATGAATAAGTCCATTGGGCAGATGACCGATAACGTTTACCTTTCTATTGATCTTGATGCATTTGACCCTGGAATTATGCCTGCAACAGGTACTCCAGAGCCTGGAGGCTTTGACTGGAATACTTTAATGATTTACCTAAAGCGTGTTTTTAAACAGAAGAATGTTGTGGGGTTTGATATTGTAGAGTTTGCCCCAATAGAAGGTTTAACAGCACCTGGTTTTCTCGTTTCTAAATTATACTATAAACTATTATCATATCAATACTATGGAAAATAAAGGACAAGTTTCTCAATTCATACTAGATCATTTTAAGCACTTCAATGCTGCTAGCTTAGTGGATGCAGCAAAAGGTTATGAAGATCAATTAGCAGCTGGAAATAAAATGATGGTAACACTTGCCGGAGCAATGAGTACTGCTGAATTAGGTAAGTCGTTAGCTGAAATGATCCGTCAGGATAAAATCCAGATTATTAGCTGTACAGGGGCCAACTTGGAAGAGGATGTAATGAACTTAGTTGCACACTCTTTCTACAAGCGAATTCCTGAATATAGAGATTTAACTCCTCAGCAAGAAAGAGAGTTACTAGACCAAGGGCTGAATAGAGTGACAGACACTTGTATTCCTGAAGAAGAGGCATTCAGAAGATTACAAGGTCACATATTTAAGATTTGGCAAACTGCTGAGGAAAACGGCGAGCGATACTTCCCGCATGAGTACATGTACAAAATGTTATTATCAGGTGAGTTGGAACAATATTACCAAATCGATCCTAAAAATAGCTGGTTATTGGCTGCAGCAGAGAAGAACTTGCCGATCGTTGTACCAGGATGGGAAGACTCTACAATGGGGAACATTTTTGCTTCTTATTGTATAAAGAATGAGTTGAAAACATCCACAGTGAAATCAGGCATAGAATACATGACCTTTTTAGCTGATTGGTATACAGAAAATACAAAGGACAATGGAATAGGATTCTTTCAAATAGGAGGAGGCATTGCTGGTGATTTCCCAATTTGTGTCGTACCAATGTTGTACCAAGACCTAGAGAGAGAGGCGACGCCATTCTGGAGTTATTTCTGTCAAATTTCGGATTCTACGACAAGTTATGGTTCTTATTCGGGTGCTGTTCCTAATGAGAAAATAACTTGGGGCAAATTGGATGCAGATACGCCAAAATATATAGTAGAATCGGATGCTACGATAGTAGCGCCTTTAATATTTGCTTATTTATTGGGGTATTAATCTCCCTTTAAATGAACTGTAGGGGTCTATAATGATACTATTGCCAGTATATTGTAGCCCCTACACTCATTAAAAAAAGGTGTGTTTTTATTGAATATAGTAAGTGGTATACTATCGATTTATTCGTACTTAAAAAGCTTAGTTAATCCTTTCTGTAGGCCGACAAAAAGTACCTGAAGTAATCCAATGACTACAACTATAATTGCTAAGGCAACAGGTGCCCATTCATGATCACCCGATTTGAAAAATCCAAAAGCAGCATATAAGCCTAAACCAACAGTATAGAACTGAAGGTAAAGTTTAAAAAGGTTCAGGTTATGGATAAATCCAAATCCAAAACTTTTGAACTGTTTCTGTTTTTTCTCTGATGAAGAATATTTCTCCACAATTTCATTTCGTAATACCGCTAATTGATGCCCGAAAAACACCCAAGCTAATAATGAAACATAGATAACATTTAGCGGTAATTGAATACCTTGGTTCAGCGTATATAACAACAAAAAGTCATAGAGATATATAAAAACAGCTGAATAGAAAAAGGCCCAAAAGGTGAAATTTAAACCAATGTATAAAAGGCCTATAGGTCCGAGAAACGAAAGTACAGAGGCAACAGTAATGTTTACTTTTGATAATTTGCTCATTTTTAAAAGTGAGGTTTGTAAGGCATTTAGTTAATAATCAGATAGCTGTTATACCTATTGTATTATCGATGGATAGGGTATAACACTATCAAAAATAGAAAGTTTAATTGATAAATCAAGACTGAATTCATAGAGTTTTGTATTGAAATGCACATTGTTATCAACTGGTTTTGATAAGCTACTGAAGGACATTGATGTAACGAAAAGTGTAACGGTTACTTTGTATAATCAGTAACTCAATATAGTTTTTTTAATTCTAGTATAAATAAAGAAGGTAGACGCACTAAAGTGTATTTAGAAAGTGTATCACAAAATTAAATACCTATATTTCTCTTCCATAAGATGAAACCTATGAAATGTATACTTCGTTCCTTTAATTTTTTAATTCCTCTCCTTTCATATCAAGTTCTATTTTATACCTTTGTTGGGCGTTGATTATTTACTGTATTGAAAAGAAGACGCCTTAGAAATTTGTCTGGAATCAATTTTTTAAGATTTACAACTCAACAAAACTATTATGCAAACTAAACAACTACTGCTAATACTGTCTTTTTTTGTCACAATTTCCTGTGCTCAGGACAAGAAAGCTGTTATGTCATTTAAAACAAGCCAATTACGATCTGCATTACCCGAAATGCAAAAAGAGTATGAAAGCTTGGAAGCAACCCGAAGTGCCCTCGCTAAAGAGAATGATGATTGGAAAGCAAATTGGGTAGAGAAAGTGGTCCCTACACTTGATAAAGAAGACTATTATATCCGCTCTGCTGCTGCACAGCAACTGTCAAGTTTTATTCGTTTAAAAGAGCAGCCTCAATTAGATCCGTTTCTTATCGATTACCTTTCTGAAGTGGAAGAGTATCTTTTTAAGGTACAAATGGATGAAAAAGAAAGCTTTGAAGAAATGGAAGAACTTTTCAAAATGGTTCAGTCTTATCGATGGATACAAACACAGAAGTATGCATTGGCAAATCCATTACAAAAAGTAGCTGATAACTTCTTTTATAGAATACCCTACCTCGATCATTTGGAGGAATTATATAAGAACGCTACTCCTGAAGAGAAAGAGGAATATGAAGACTTATACGATGACGTTCAGCGCTTCTGGAAGAATGCTAAAAGTCAATCACTAAACTTTGATCGAATCATACAAGAACATCTGGCTGCAGGCACAATGGACTACAATACTACATTGATGCTTGTTGGTAAAATGTACAGTACAAACCAATATTATCTGGCGACGAAATTGGTAAAGGATGCGATCGAAAAAATCGAAAAAGAAGGAGATACCACATCACACTACTACAGTTCGTTTCTATTGAACTTAAGTAGTCTTTATATGCTCCAAGGGGATTATGAAAATATGCTGACTGTCCAATTAAAGCAAAAGGAGTTAGGCTATCTACAAAGCGATGCGATGTTAATTTCTAACTATCAGATGTTGGGTAGATACAAGGAAGCTTTAGACCTGGCTAATAATTTCTTAGACAATAACGATGCAACCAATCCTTTATATCCTGGAATTAAGAATATGAAGATGACGGTTTTATTTGAGATGAAAGATTATGAGAAGACGAAGAAAGAATGTTTTGACATGATCGAGGTGGCAGAGAAACTTGGTGGTACAGTTGGATCTGGTCCCTACTTCACTTTAGCCAATGTGTATAAATATCAAGGAGACTTAAAGAATGCTCAAAAATATGCCCTAATCGCCTATAATACTTCCATTGAAGAGTATAAACGTTTTCCGGAAGTGGATGCAAATGATGTAGCTTCTTTGCTATATGTTAGAATGTTCAGGTTCTATTACTATATCAATTACGTGGGTATTCTAGTAGAAGCAAAACAAACAGATAAGGTGGATTTAGCGAAGTTGATGGAAGAGTATGAAACATTCGAATATCTGATTAAAAACGTCATGCTGAATCCATCTAAAATGGATAAGAAACAGATGGTAAAGATATCCGAAGAAAGTGGAGATATTTTGTATTCCTTAGCGGAAAAACTACCTAATCAGGCTACGCAACAGCTAGCTTATGATTATACGCTTTTATCTAAAGAAATAGGATTATCATCAGTAATTGCCATTAGAAAATATGCAGCTGATAGTAAAAACAAAGATTTGAAAAATCTATTTGAACATTGGATGGATGTACGAAAAGAGATCTTATTCCATGATCCTAGGGTAGATATTGATAGTTTAAAAGACATTGCGTTTGGTCTGCACCGAGAGTTAGCGACAAAAACAAGAAAGGAAGTCTTTGCTGTAATTGATGAGGATGATGTGAATTGGGAAATGGTGAAAAAGGCTTTAAAGCCTAATGAGGTAGCCGTTGAGTTTGTTTATTATGCTCCTGAAAAATATGCTGCTTTAGTACTAAAAAGCGATATGAAATCTCCTGTTTTTATTCCTTTATGTGATGAACAACAATTAAAAGAATTACTTCCTCCAGACAATGGTCAGCAAGAACAATGGCAGGTGAATTATATTTATAATACTAACTCACTGAAGATTGCCAACTTAATTGTTGATCCATTAAGGCCTTACCTTGATAATGTAAAAACAGTGCATTATTCGCCGGCAGGGATTCTACATGGTTTGTCGATGGATGCACTTCAATCTAAAAATTCAGAAAAAAGATGGGGACAAGAGTATAAACTGAAACGCGTAAGTAAGACATCACTTATTGCGAGTAAATCACAATTGTCGCCTCGAAAAGCAACTATTTTTGGTGGTATGAACTATGATGAAAATGCATTAGAACAGATCACAAGCGAAAGTGGTGAAAGAGGTTTAAAATTAAAGGCGAAAACATCTGGATCATCAACTTCAACAAATACAACTTCAGAAGTTCAAACAGTAGGAGGTACGTTCACTTATTTACCGGGAACACTTAAAGAAGTCAAACTAATTAATGAAGAGTTAGAAGCTTCTAAATTACAAGTTGATCTTTTTACAGGGAATGATGCTTCTGAAGTGCAATTTAAAGATTTCTGTAAAGCACCATCAGATATTTTACATATTGCTACTCATGCCTATTTCTCTCCTTATATTCCAAAGGATAAAATAGCAGCAGGATCTTATAAAGGAGCAGCGATGATTTATTCTGATCCCGATCCTATGAATAGGGCAGGTATCGTATTTTCTGGAGCGAATTACTTCTGGGAAACTGGCGAACGTTATGATGATAAAAATGATGGAATTTTGATGGCAAATGAATTATCGAATTACGATCTAAGAGCAACTAAACTAGCCATCATCTCTGCTTGTCAATCAGGAATTGGACAAAGTACACGAAGCGAAGGCGTGTATGGTTTCCAAAGAGCGATGAAGCTAGCGGGAATTGAGCATCAAATTATATCTCTGTGGACAGTGGATGATGCTGCAACACAAAAATTTATGACGCTTTTCTACAAGTACTATGTAGAGCTATCTGATATCGGTGAGGCAGTAAGTAAAGCACAGGCTACCATTAAAGAAGAATATGAAAATCCATACTATTGGGCAGCTTTTGTGCATGTGCAATAAAATAATATTTTTAACCTGTCGTCCCTTGTGGAATGGCAGGTTATAAATATTTATTGAACCAATTTAAAATTGGGTCAGGATTTTTGCCTAACCATGAGTATGCGGCACCTCGTTTCTTTTCAAGATCCAACCATAATAAATCCTTTTCTACAGTTAGTGAATTATAATACTCTTGAACCATATTTAGATTAGTCATGGGATCATTTTTATTTTGAATAACAAGAGTTGGGATAAAAATGTCTTTTACATATGGTAGAAAAGCTTCCCCGGTGAGATCTGTATTTCTCTTTTCTTTGTTATATTTATTTCCTGAGTTGATTAGAAAATTTGGTAGTCCCATAGCTTTAACAAAAAAATCATAGGTCAGGGGTTGTACAGATATCATTGCTTTAAGCTGATTAAATGATTTCATTTCTTCTTCCATTCCAAAAGCAAAAGTTGTTGCTCCCTGTCCCATACAGATAGAAAGTAAACCAATGGATGCATCTTTGTAAATGTCTTTATCTGAGATATATTTTATGGCTGCTACAATATCTTTTCGTTCTTTTACCCCCCATGATACCCAGTCTGTTTGTTCACTATTGCCATGATTTCTCATATCATACATTAATACTGAATATCCATTCTCGAATAAATATTTTGCTTGATCTAAAAAATGAATATCACTAGTCCATAACGCATTTTTCATCATTCCTTTTCCTTCTTGTGTGAAACCACACCTTGAGCATTGCACACCAAAATGTGATTGAATGATTACCTTGTCTGTGTTACCATTGATAAGCCATCCTGATAATGTAATATCATCAGAAGTTTTGAAAGTGACATCTTCAAATGGAAGGTTGTATTTATCAGGTGTTTCAAAAACTGGAGACTTACCAGGTTTGATCATCATGTCAGAGATAACTTTTCCAAACATTTTGTATTTATTATTTAGTTAAATAGTTGGGTTTATTATTCAATAATTTATGAAAAATATAGTATCATGGCAATTTTAGGGGGGCATTATTTTCCTTTTCAGTTAATTGATAATTAGTTGTTTAGTAATAATATTTATGGACATGTTTTTGAAGGACCTATTTGTTTAATTACTCAGTAATCTCAATCCAGTTTCCTTCCGAATCTTCAATGATACTTTCATAATAGCCATCGCCAGTTGTTCTAGGTTCTCCGATAATAGTAAAGCCGTCTTGTCTAAACCTTTCGGTAAGTTGATCTACTTTTTCTTTACTTCCAACGGAAATTGCTAGATGTGTTAAACCAAACGAATGTCCTTTACTTATTTCAGAAGCTTGGATATCTGGTCGAGCCATAATTTCAATTCTAGTATTTTCACCTTCAAAAGATAAGAAGTATGAGCTGAAATTCTTTGTTGTGTTGGTATACTTTTCACTAGTACTCATCACAAAATATTTTAAGAAAAAGTCTTTTGAAGCTTCTAAATCCTTGACCCAATAAGCAATGTGTTCAATTCTCATTTTTTATTTATGTTTTATGATATGACAAAAGTAGAAAAGCTAAAATCAGGAGAATTGTATATTTTAAACACTAATGTAATTTGAAATTGTAATTGATGATATTACTTTCTTTATCCGCTTCTTTTATCATTTTCTTATACTCAGAGGGAGTTTGATGAAGGAATAATTTGAATTCTCTGATAAAATGGGCTTGATCAAAATACCCTGAATTGATACCTATGGAGGTGAGTTGTTCTTGACTATCTATTATACTACATAGCGATTTTCGAAACTTAATTAAACGTTCAAACTTCTTTGGTGAGATTCCAATCACTTTACTAAATAGTCTGTTGAGTGAAGTATAATTGGTCTCAGAATCTTTACAGAAGCGTTCTATGGATTCGTTTTCATCATTCCATCGGAATTTTTGGTAGAAATTTAGTATTGGTTTAATCTCATTATATCGATCAACAGAAAAGTGAGATAAAATGGTTTTTTCTAGCTTCTTAATAAGTGCATCATCACTTTTATGCTCTGTAATAAAAGGAAAACCTTCAAGTTGAATAGGTATTGAAGTGTCCATAATCTCTTTTCCTGCAAATTGGAAGAATGGATAGAGACCATAAGCAAAGAGTCGAATGCCAAAAACTTTGGTATTCGGTGGGTATGTAATGGTATTGTTCTGTAAAGAGATACCCTCTATTTGAGGAGAAGTGACCCAGCTTTCATTTCGTTTATAGTTTGATGTCCCAATAGGGAAAATTATATTGATATATTGACTTGGGGGAATCACAACTTTTGTTTCTACTTCAGTATTTTCAATGATCCAAAACCTTTCAATGAGATCTGAATGAAATTCTGGAAAATGTGTTTTTATCTTTAACATTTAAATAATGGCAAGGGAATATACTCTTTCTATTAAAGGTAAAGGAAATCTATGAATTCCAACTTTTGTAGATTGACAGTTCTGTGCAAATTCATTTTTTTTATGTGTAAATGATTGAATGTGATTATCAAGACCTTTGTAAGGTAATAATTAATTAATCTGTTGATCATTTAAAAATCAGAATGAAAAAGTCAATTAAAATCTCATCAGTCTTAGGTTTAAGCCTAATTTTATTAGTTCACTCAACAATCTTCGCATGTACAGGTATTCGCTTAGTTGCTGAAGATGGAAGTATTCGATATGGTCGAACAATGGAATGGGGCGCTTTTGATCTATTCTCAAAAGTAGCAATTGTTCCTAAAGGTTATGCATTTTCAAGCTTAACCCCTGAAGGGAATAACGGGAAAAAATTTGAAGCAAAATATGGCATTGTAGGTCTTGATATGCTCGGTAAAGATCTAATTATTGATGGTATGAATGATGCAGGTCTATCAGTAGGAATATTTTACTTTCCAAATTTAGCAAAATATACAGAGTATGATCCTTCACAAGCTGAAAATACGATATCATCACAAGATGTTGTAAATTATATTTTGGCACAGTACGCAACTGTTGATGAAGTAAAAGAAGGAATTCAAAATGTAGCAGTAGTAGGAGTAATAGAAGAAGCAATAGGTATTGAAGTTGATGGACACTGGATGGTAACTGATGCTTCAGGTGAGTCAATTGTTATTGAATTTGTAGATGGTCAACTTCATATTCATGATGCTCCACTAGGCGTAATCACTAATGCACCTTCTTATGATTGGCACATGATGAACTTAAGAAATTACTTAAATCTTGATTTTAATTCAGCTCCTTCAAAAACGATCTCTGGAGTTGAGTTTAAACCAACTGGAATGGGTTCAGGTATGTTAGGCCTACCTGGTGATATGACACCAACCTCACGATTTGTAAGAGCAGTAGCTTGGACACAAACGACTAGACCAATGGAAAACTCAGAGGAATCTTTATATGAAATGTTCAGAATATTAGATAATTTCAATCTATCATTAGGTGCGGATAGAGCAGAGGGGACAGGTATATTTTTCGGAAAAGATCATAGTACGATGAGAAGTGCAACTATATGGACTACATCTTTTGATTTAACTAATAAAGTATTCAATTATCATACTCAAGACAATAGAAGAGTTCAACAAATTAATTTAAGTGATATCGATTTTACGACAATGGGAAATGAAATTAAGCGTTTACCATTAGACATCGACAGATCACAAGACATTTTAGATAGAACACCTCAATTTAACTAGTTAAGTGATAATAAAATAGAGAGGTTTTAAATTACTGAATTTATTGCCTCTCTATTTTATATATATTCATAGTATTTTAAAACACATCTTGTCTTTCTATTGTATAGCTTGCTAATGGTAAAGTAAATCCATATTTACTTACAATTACGATATTATCATAAGGAATAAGATCTTTGATATTTCTCTCTTTTATCTTTGCTTCAATAATTTGAGCAACTTTTTGTGTTTCATCATCATTGATCTTGACAGTGGACTTCACCGTAATGATGAAACTTGTAGATGTTTGATTATAAGTAGTAAAGGATACATTCTCAACTTCCTCAATCTCATCAATACTATTTATCTCAGTCATTAATGAAGAAAACACTTCCTCGTTATTATGAAACGCATCTATGTTATTCTTTTGAATTTCTACAGGTTGGTCTTCAAGGAGATAATTTAAAGAAAGAAATAGAGTTAGGAAAAAGACAGGAATAAATCCTAAATATTTTAATGAGTTGTTTTGGTGAAAGTAGTTACTACTATTTACATTACTTGGAGTTACTCTAGTTTTCATGATTAAATCATGATACAATACTCTATCCTTTTTATTGTAAAAAAAGAGAAATGGAAAGGATAGATAGTAACTAAAAGACAAACTGTCAATTATTGTAAGAATGAATACATTTTCAATATCAATTAATTCTAAAAATTTAAAACCAAAATAAGGACTTAAAATAAGTAGGCTTCTTATAAGAGATTTTCCAATAGACAAAGTGTTTTGAGCCTCATCGATGACATGAAGTCCCATATTCTGTTTACCATATGTACTTCCTTTGGTTACAGAACTATTGCCAATGGTAAAGTATCCAATAATAAGTATCGCACTTATTACTAACGAAGTAACAGCCCCTGTTTGTGATGTGAATAAAAGAATTCCACCGATGATATAACTACATATGGTTAAGATTAATAAGTCGATGGCAAATGCTAATACTCTTTTTTGTGTAAAAGAAGTAGTAGTTTCAGAATTAATCTTGTTCTGTTGTCTTTCTTTTAATTCTAATAGAAGTTGTTCTTCTTCAGCTATTGCCTCACCTCTTTCTTTTAGAATTTTAATGGCAGCAAAAATAGCTTCTTCTTGATACCTTGATTTATGGCGAATAATGGAATGAAGTTCGTCGTTAGGTTTGTCTTTAAACCTACTATAAAAAATACTCATAACGTTACGATCAATGTTTGCTTTATTATTCTAAATATCCCTATCGTCTACATAGTCACTTATAAGATTCGATGATAAAAATATAAACTGACTTTAAAAAATAACATCGCAAAAACATGCAAATCACGTAATGAGAAATAACGTTTTGTCACATATTGAGCTATTCCATTAAATGGTTTTTCTTAGCATAATCGATAATGGTATCCATATCTCCTTTTACTAGCGAAGTAATATTTTGATCGATATGTTTTACAGGCCAATCCCACCAATTCAATTGTTCTAAAATGGCAATTTTTTCCTCTGAAAATCGCTGTTTGATCACTTTTGCTGGATTGCCAACAGCAATACTGTATGGAGGAATATCTTTAGCGACTACTGCATGGCTACCAACGATTGCCCCATTACCGATCTTAACACCAGGAAGAACAGTCACAGATTTTCCTAACCAAACATCATTACCAATTACGATATCATCGTACTTCTTAAAAGGATAATCTGTTATTGGAAGTTCGTCAGACCATTTTCCTCCAAATATCGCAAATGGGAAAGTTGTAATGCCTTCAGTGGCATGGTTGGCATCTGCCATTATTATTTTTACGCCATCAGCAAAAGCACAAAATTTACCAATATGTAATGAGGTACCTGAGAAGCCGAAATTATACAAAACATTTTCTTCTAAGAACTTTGTTGGATCCTTAAAGTCACTGTAATAGGAGTATTCTCCCACATGTATATTTTCTACTTCGCTCTTCTCTATTAGTGGTTTCAAGAAGATCGTATTCTTGAAATTTTCGACAGGGTATAAGTTATTAGGATTGATTTCTTTCATGACCTTAAAGGTAATAGATCAAGAGTAGGTTGAATAAAAATGGAGGCATTAATCTTTAAAGTTTTGTCATTTTTCTTCAGATAAAAAAGTGTAATCAATTCTGAAATGAAGAATGTGGATAATACAGCGACTTTATTAAAACCTCTATGATTTTAACTTGTGACGATTCTTCAATGTAAGAAAAAATATACTAAAGAATAGCAACTGCAGTGACCGTAACTTCGATTAATACATCCCCTTCTAAGTCTACACCTAAACAAGCTCTTTGTGGCCAGTGATCGGGGTTATCACCAATCCAATCTTGCCAAATAGAATCCATCGTTGGTTTATCATTTATATTAGCAAGGTACACTTGAGCGGATACGATTTGATGCTTATTTGAATTTAACTCGAGTAGATTTTGCTCTATGGTTGCTAGGGTTTGTTTGGTCTGATCTTCTATTGAAAGAGAAACATCTTTAGCTGTGGCTACAGTCCAAACTAAATCTTTATAAGCTGATGATTTATTCCTTCCAGTATATATTCCTCTTTTTTTTGTAATCATGGTGTAGAAAGTTTATTGAATTTAATTATGAAGTTATATGTCATACAAATATAAAATCAATTTCCACTAATTGTATTGTACTCTTAATTATTTATTACGAAAAAAGGGTAATGCTATTTACTTGTATAGCATTACCCTAGACTATTTCTAATAAGTATTGAAGACTATTGTTTTAAGAACTTCTGAGAGTATGACTCATTTTCTGTATAAATCTTCACAATATAAATCCCATTTTTGAGTGAACTAATATCGATATACCCGTTGGGCATTTGTTTTGCAAAACAAAGCTTTCCATCGAGGCTTAGTACTTCAATTAATTCTATATTATTGATATTGAAATTTAAAGTAGAATGTGCGGGATTTGGAAATAAAAGAGGAGCAGAAGATAAATCATTACTACTAGTAATACTACCATTTTCTGAAGAATAACTAATGGTTGTAGAATTATACCCAGACCATCCATCTGTTACAGTAATAGTTATATCATTAGTACCAGCAACCAATGAAGTGATGTTAAGGTTACCGTTTTCCTCCGTGACTTGTATTTTTGTTTCATCATAATCTAAGAAGAAGGTCATTTTATCCCCTTCAGGGTCACTAAAAATTGATTTTAGATTAATTTCTGCGACATTATTAGTAACTACAATTCGGCCATTACTCACCAATGAATCTTCTTCAATTACTTCAGGAGCTTGATTTGTCCATCTAAGAATTGTACCACCTCTATTTGGTCCGCCTTGCAGAGTAGCAAAAAATACTTCGTCATTTAAGTAAGCTGGACTTGATACAACATCATAACCAAAATCGGAATTACTCAATAAATCATCAAAAATTCTTACTTCTCCATTTACAGGATTGAGACCAAAAATATTAAAAGAACTCATGCCATAGATAAGGCTATCTGTTAATAGTAATCTTGTAAATGCTCGATCTGTAAGACTTCCTAGAGCTTCATAAGAACTTCCATCCAAGTTACTTTTAAAAAAACGGCCACCAGAAGCCGCATTACTTCCAGAATAGCCAAATAACCCTATTAATTTTCCGTCGTGTATTAATAATGATGAAGGTTGTGTACCTGTACTATCACTTCCTTGAATGATGTTTTCATATCCTGAGCCATCAATATTCACACGGATAAAACATCCACTAGAATTAGTTGAACCATCATTACTAACATATGGGATACCACCACCATTAAAACAAGCGATATATATACTATCTTCATAAAACACAAAATCTACAGGGTTTTGGCCTGTTTCGGAACTAGTGTTATTATATATTTTTTTGAAATTTGATCCATCCTTATTAATAGTGAAAATACTTCCTTCATCAACAGGAGATATCTGGGAACATAACCAAAACACACTATCGGTTACGTATTTAATTTGTATCTCTTGAGCATCATCGATATCAAAGTCTTTAATCACTTTTAAGTTGTGGTCAATTAGGGAGTATTGAAACAATACTCCACCACCATTTTCACTAAATCTAGTTGTTCCGTAGATGATAGAATCGTTTGCAATTAAGCTATTTGGCATTCTAGTTACTTCATCGAATTTCCATATTTCTTCAAACCCTTGTCCATTTCTGTCGATTCGGAAGAACATACCATTGTAATCGGGTGTTCCTGAAATAATATATAGAGAATCGTTCAAACCTACCATGGCTTTAACGTTATATTCGAAATCTTCCCCTTCAAAATCATATATAAGTGATAGGTGTTTTTCTTGGTCTGATTGGCCGAAGGTTAACGGTATTATTCCAAGAATCATAGTGAGTGTAAGAAGTAATTTGTTCATTATTTGCTTTAAATAGGACTAACTTAAAGTATTAATTCTCAGATAAAAAATTAAGTGCTAGTCTAGTGTTTAATTGATTTTCGGATGTAATATAAGAAACAATAATGGAAGGGTTAAAATAGATATCTATCTAAAACCCCTTTTGATGGGTTTTACTTGAATTTATACATTTGGTTTTAACGTATTTCTAATAAACATTGTGTACAATAAAAACGTAAATCCAGAAAAGAACTAACCCTTCTGGATTTATAGTATTGAAGGATTTACCTCCTACAATTTCTCATTAAACCATTTTGTACCATTTTCAATGGCCAAGCTGACTTCTTCATCTTGGTCGTAAAAATTGAACTGTTGCATTGGAGAATCTAATGCTGTTTCTAACCAAATTAACTCTTTGTCTGATGTACCAATCTCTTCGAAAAAGTTTTTTGTGTATTGAGGTAAAACACAACCGTTCGAGTGGATCATTAATGTTGGTGCTTGAAGTTGCTTTGCATAAGGCATAGGATTTAGTGTCAACCAATTTTCCCAACTCATTACTGCAAATTTATCATTACTCCATTCTTTTACGCCACCTCTTGCTGGGTTAAGGTAATAGTCATATTCACCATACATAGCCGCCGAAGTATTGGTGGTTGAAATGGTTTCAATATACTCTACTACACCATTTTTAGCGAAGTTGTCTTTTGCTTTTCTTGCAGCTTCTAATTTGCTATTTACCCCTTCTTCACCACCATAGAATAATTTCACAGCTTCATCATCATGTAACCAAGAAGCAGCAGTAACAACGGCTTTAATACGATTATCTTCTGAGGCAGCCATTAATGTATACATAGAACCTGCACATACTGCAAATGCTCCAATTTTATTGCTATCCACCTCAGGTAGGGATTGTAAATAAGTGACTGCGTTTTTGATATCTTCTACTTTCATCGTAGGGTTTTCCCAAAAGCGTGGCTCTCCTTCACTACCACCGTAGTTTCTAAAATCAAATGCTAAAGTGATAAAGCCTTGTTCAGCAAATTTTTCAGCATATAACCCCGCCATTTGCTCTTTGACAGTGGTCCAACTTCCTACTGAAATAATTGCTGGATAAGTTTCTCCCTCTTTATAGTTTGCTGGATAAAATAAATTACCTACTAAGTTTAAACCTTCGCTTTTGAAATTAATATTTTTCATGTCTTTATAGTTTTGTTTTGATATGGAGTTAAAAATTGAGATGAATTCTATTTTATTTGATCTAGTAAGCCAAAGCCTTTGGCTGCAACAATAGGGTTAAAAATTTCTACATATTCCGTGATTTTTCCTTCCTCATTAAATTTGAAAGTGGCGTAATAGTTATTCTTATACCAACCCCCATCGTTTTTCAATTTGATCTTACCTTCAAACTTTACAAAAGTCATATTAGCTTCATTCATGGAGTATATTTCTTCAACAGGAAATTCCATTTTCTCAAAATTTTGAAAAACGGGCTCCCAATAGGTTCTAACACCTTCCTGACCCTTTGTGCCTTCTGGAAATAACCCTGAAGAATAAGGGTTAATATGTACACCATCTTCTGCAAATGATTGTACTACTTTTTCCAAATCATAATCTTCTAAAGCTTTTAAAAAGGCTAATGTAATTTCTTTATTTCTTTCGGATGAATTGTTCATAATTGTAATCTAAGAGGGATTTATTTTAAACTTTCAATTGCTTTTGAAGGAAGAGAAGTATTACCATCTTGGTATTTAAAGTTGAATTGCATAAGTGTGATTTTCCAATCATTTTTCACTCTTTCTAACTCAAAATTGTAGCTACCAACCACTGTCCAAACATTTCCGGCTTCATCTTCTAAGAAGTGAGTGGCAGTACCATAACAGAATACATCTGCTTTAGTATTTCTGATGGTTGTGACAAAGTTTCCTATTTGGTGGTGAGTGGATGTAAATCCTGGAAGAATAGTTTTCCACCCATCGATGATTTGTTTCGGAGTTAATGTTGTTTTAGGGTTCCCGTTCATGCTAGAATAATCTAACTCTACCTGATCAGAAAAGATACTTTCAATAGTATTCCAGTCTTTGTTGTCGGTAGCGATAAATAATCGAGTGACGGTTTCATTAATTATTTCCATAGTTCTTCGTTTTGAAAATTAAGAGATAACGTGTTGACTTCTAATGCTTTTGTTAATGTGATGATACAAAAGTCTGAAGATTGGAATGGAAATAATTTATAGTTTCAAAGTAAGAAGTATGAATTTCAAAGATTAGCTGTTTTTTCTATAGGTAAGGGGCGTCATCCCAGCATTTTTCTTGAAGAAAGCACTAAAATTATTTGGTGAGTCGAAGTGTAACCCATAGGCAATTTCTTTCACACTAACATCTGTTTGTGCCAATTCAGCTTTGGCTAAGCGTAAAATATGATGATGAATATGATTTAATGCTGTTTTTCCAGTTATTGATTTAACAATGGCATTCAAATGATTGGGGTGTACACTTAAAATCCCTGCATAATAAGTTGGAGAATGAATATTAGCTTGTGCTTCAATTTCAGCATCAGGATAAAAACTGATTTTTATTAATTTCTGAAAACGGGAAAGTAGTTTTAAATCGGCAGAGCGATATTGTTCATCTGCAGTTTTTACATCAATATTTTTATTGAAGAGTCTTTTTACTTGATGAAGAAGTTCAAGAACATACACTTGGATAAAATTAAACTGATCGTTTTCTGCTCCAGAATATTCTTTTTTAATCTTACGGTAGATATCCAATATTGCGGGTAGTTCCTCCTTTGGTATTTCAAAAGGAATCGATTCATCAATCTTTAAAAAAGGAAAGTCTTCTAAAAAGCGATCAAAATAATGTGAAGATGCTAAGAAGTCTTGAGAAAGCATGATATAAAATCCTGTCCAATTGGGGACAATATCCCAAGAGAGGATCTGAAATGGAGAATTAAAAAATATCGTCACCCCATCAGGGAAATCTGTATTGTGGCCTGTTATCGCTTTTCCATCACCATCCGCTTTAATAGCAATGGAGAAAAATTCATGTCGGAAGGGAGGCATATTTGGAATCACCTTACCCATGTTTTCCTCAAAACTTCTGATATCAAAATGAGGGTGTAACGGGGCTGAAATTCCTATCGTTTTACAATAATCAGTTATACTTTTAAAATGCTCCAAAAAGAATAAAGTTTAGTTACAGAACAAAAGTTATGTTCGGGTTAAAATTAGAATTGATATATATCGAATATTAAATCTACAAAATTTATAAAAAAGAACACCCCACTACCTGGGTTAATGATAGTGAGGTGATAGAAAAATCTCTTTCAAAGAATAAAGTACTTCGGGTATAGATTATCTACACATCGTTGTATCCTATTGCTTCTACTTTCGACAACCAATCTTGTCTAAATTTTTCTGTTGATTTTCTGATTGTAGCTATATAGGTTACTTTAACAGGATTCACTCCACAAAATTGTAGTATTCCTTTTTTCATTTGATTGATAATCGGGTTACCTATAATAATGCGGTGGTACCAATGTGGACTGTCTGCAGTGACAATTAATCTGCCTGTTTTTCCTTTTAATAATTTTTTCGGGAAGACTTTTCCTTCCACATAGTCAAATGTGATTCCGGGTAAAAAAGTACGATCAATAAACCCTTTTAATTTTGCGGGCATGCTACTCCACCACATTGGGTATATCCAAACAAGATGATCTGCCCATTTTATTTTTTCAATAGCCATTTCAAGGTCAGGTTCAAAGGATGTTCTTTTTCTATAACCAAATTCTAAATTTGGGTTAAACTCTAACTCACCTATATTTAAGACCGAAACTTCAGCATCGGCTTTCTTTACACCAGTATGATAAGCATCAGCCAAGGCTTTATTAAAACTTTCTGGATCAGGGTGTCCGTTAATTATTAAAATCTTTTTCATCGTTGTATTATTTATTTATCACAAATCTAGAAAGGGGGAGAAACTCATAATAGGACAAATGTCTAATTCAGTACTTATTTATGTTATTTTACTTATTGATCGATAATAAACCCATCATTTTTCTGTCCATTTTAATGTTAATGGCATGGATTAATCATGAGCAAAAATTGGTAAACCTATCAACACGATTTCGACCGGCTGAATACAAATTATTTCAAAATGAACAGATCAAATCAATTAATTAGTGTAGTTATTACGTTATAAATAGTCATTTCAGTGATATTTAATTTGTGTGGTTGTGACCGTCCTAAACAAAGAGTACAACTAACTTGCTTTCAGTTAACTATTCGTTCTTCAGCAGATTCTAGATGCTTAGAAGAACATTATATATGCTTCCTTTTTTTCAATACGACACATGAGTTTTTATCCTAGGCTACTTCATGTATAGGAAGCGAACGGAAACTTCAAATTAAATGCTATGAAAAGAATGTATTTACGGATTATTACAACTTTACTATTTCTGACACAAGCTGCATTCGGCAATACTTCCGATGGGAATGTAATCGAAGCAGAGGGTACTAATTTAACTGGGGATACAAGCATCTCTTCCAAAACGTATGCTTCAGGTGGTAGTTTTGTAAAATTAAAAAACACAGAAGGGAACAAAGGAACAATCAACATTCCTTTAAACAGTATTCCTGAAGCAGGAACCTACAAATTACACATCTATGGTTTTAATGGTGGAGTGTCTCAAAGTCTATCTTTAAGTGTAAACGGTGGGACATCTTCTGTTATCACTATTCAGCCTTCTAACTGGGCTTTTGAGGACTCTGCTAAAGTGACTTTAATAGACGTGGACCTTTTAGGTGGAGATAATACGATTAGTCTTGCTCCTCACGATGCGGATATTTTATTAGATAAGTTTGAAGTCACTGAACATTACAATGTATTTTATTTTAGTGCAGATGGTGATGACAATTTAAATGATGGAAGTATCAATTCTCCTTGGCAAACACTTGCAAAAGCATCTGCTATTGCTGAAAAACAAAGTAGTGGAGGTTTATTATCTGGAGGTGATAAAATGCTCTTCAGAGCTGGAGATACTTTTGAAGGTGAATTTCTATTTAAATGTTCGGGTGAAGAAGGAAACCCTATCGAAGTGAGTAGTTATGGTACTGGTGAGTACCCAATTATCTCAGGTTCAGGAAACATTGCAGGTGGTGACTATTTTGAGGCGATGCGTTTGATTAACGTATCACATGTAGTGATGTCTAAACTTTGGTTTAAAAACGACAGACAAAGTAATGCTAGATATACTTATGGAGAATCTAATAGTTACGGGGTAAGAGTTGTCGCTAACAAGTGGGGCGGTGTATCATCTGACCTTGTATTTAGAGATCTGAAGTTCTCAGATATTTTTGGTGTTGGTGTTCCGGAGGAATTCAATGATTATAGTGTGACAGGATTACGCTTTGAATCCGAACAAAATGAACCAAATTTAGAAGTGACGATTAAGAATGTATTAATTGAGGATTGTTATTTTACTCACCTAGGTAAAGCAGGTGTATGGGCTATTCATAAAGGTAGTGATGACCCTAATAATGATGTGACGAACAGAAATAGTGATTTTATCATTAGAAATAACACGTTCTTTAAAACGGGTGGTTCTGGTGTGATTCTTTCTAAGATGCTGAATGCTTTAGTGGAAAATAACGACTTTGATCATTCAGGACATAGCCAAAGTAGTGAAGGTCGTTTGGCCGGAAGAGGAAGTGGCATGTGGGTATTTAAATGTGTCAATGTATTGGCTCAATACAATGCATCTTACAGTGTAAGAGGACCAAATGATTCTTATGGTATGCACATCGATTTTGGTAATAAGAACATTATTTTCCAGTACAATTATAGTGAAGATAGCGAAGGTGGTTTTGTTGAAGTATTAGGTGATAACCACAATGTTGCTTACCGTTATAATGTTAGTGTGAACGATGGAATCAGAGATTTCCATGGAAGCACAATCTGGACTTCAGGGTATGTAGGAACAGGGAACACACCAGTACCTTCGAATGATGTTTATGTATACAATAACACTATTTATTTAGATGCGAATCAGAAACCAGATTTCTCGATTTTTAGTGAAGACACTTATATCTACAATAACATTTTTGTACAAACAGGAAGTGGTATCATTGGTGAAAAAGTAGAGATAGATATCCAAAATGGAGGCGAGTTGATCGTAGATAACAACTTATTTGTGGGTAACATCAATTCTGCTTTTAAAAACCTAGATAATTCTTCATTGACTCAGGACCCTAACTTTGTTAACCCTGGAGCAAAAAATATTGAAGGATATAAAATCAACTCAGGTAGCCCTGTAATTGATTCTGGTAAAATTTTCCCTGAGCCAACTTTCCCGATGGCTGGACAAGGAATTTTTAAAGATATTTCATTGGTTGCTACTCAAGATATCTATGGGAATGAAGTGGATATCGCTACTTTTTATCCTAACGTTGGTGCAGATAACAATTACAATACAAAAATAGACCCTACTGTCATTAGAGTAGATGGAGTAACTGTTAGTCCTCAAAGTACACAGCTTGTAGTGGGTGATACGCAACAATTGTCAGCTGGAATTACTCCTGCGAACGCGAATAATAAAAATGTCACTTGGTCAAGTAGTGATACCAACATTGCAACAGTAGACCAAAATGGATTAGTGACGGCTGTAGGAGATGGTTCTGTGTCGATTACTGTAACAACGGAAGATAAGGGGCTAACTGCGGTAGCAACTATTCATGTTGGTTTAGATGTCATCACAGAAGTATTAAATAACGGTTTTGAAAATGGTTTAACAAATTGGGAATTCTGGGCTGATGCTTCTACTTCAACAGATGCATACCATGGAAATTCTGCAGCGAAGTTAACGGGTCCATCGTCAATTAGACAATGGGTGAAAGTAAAACCAAATACAACGTATACTTTATCCGCATTCGCAAGAGTACTGGATCCTGAAAATGATCGTGTTGTTTTAGGTGTAAACGATGAGAAAAACAAAGGTATCGATAATGCTCAAATCTATGATACTGAGTATACCCTACATCACTTTATGTTTACAACAAAGGCAACGACAGACTCAGTGAAAGTATTTTTCTGGCGACCTGGAAATGGAGTAGGAAATGCCTTTGTAGATGAAATTACATTACAAGAAACGGCTTATGCCATCAATAGTAATTTCGATAAAGGGTTATTAGGTTGGAACCCTTGGGGTTCTGGAACTGTTTCGAATAGCGCTTCTTCGATGAAAGTTGTTGGGTATGGTGGAGCAAATCAGTATATCAAGACAAAATCTAATACAACTTATGAGGTATCTTTCTCTGCTAAACTAGACGATGCGTCTGTAAAGGCAAATTTTGTAACTGGAGAATCTGGTGGAGGAAATTATACCACCAAAGATATTTTTGCTACTGAGTGGACAGATTATACCATTACGTTTACTACATCTGCAGAAAGTGAAGATACTAAATTGGGCTTCTGGCGACCAAATGGGTCAACAGGCGGAGCGTATTTAGATAATATCGTCATCACTGAAGTGGGAAGTAATGCTAGAAGTATTAATCAAGAAGTAGCTTTGGAAGAGGAGTTATCAGTAATGATGTATCCTAACCCAGCAAAAGGGGTAGTGAATATTTCTACGAATGTAGTAAATGGAGATGCTACTGTGAATGTATTTAGTCTTCTAGGACAACCATTGTTGCAGAAAACTTTCCAAAATCAAACAAAGCTATCGGTTACAGACCTTAAAGCTGGTTTATACTTAATTGTAGTAACTGATGCTCTTGGGCATAAATCTTCTGAAAAACTTTATATTAAATAACTACCAAAAACGACTTGTAATAGGGTTTAAAAGTGAAGAGAGAATGTACTCTTCATAAAATGAGGTTCCTCTTGAAGCGGGTAAATTATGCATCACATGTGTAAATCAGTCATTACCTTCT
Organism: Flammeovirga agarivorans; assembly: GCF_012641475.1. Classification (NCBI taxonomy): domain Bacteria; kingdom Pseudomonadati; phylum Bacteroidota; class Cytophagia; order Cytophagales; family Flammeovirgaceae; genus Flammeovirga; species Flammeovirga agarivorans. The sequence continues at coordinate 83,063 of NZ_JABAIL010000008.1, forward strand.
TTGGGAGGGCCTTTTTATGTTTTCATGACCATTTTATGTTACCATTTGACTAATTTGTAGCAGTTAAACCTATCAAACATCCATATTATTGTATTGATCGAACACAGCAATCAATAAAGTATGAAACGAATAATTTTTTTTAGCCTACTAACATTGGTGTTTTTTTCTTGTAAAACTTCCCAAAGTGAGACTACTCGACAAGAGACAAGAAAACAACCGAATATAATCTTGATTATGGCAGATGATATGGGTTTCTCAGACCTTGGTTTTATGGGGTCTGGAATTGAAACACCGAATATCGACCGATTAGCTAAAGGAGGACTTACCTTTAATCAGTTTTATAATGCAGGAAGATGCTGTCCAACTAGAGCGACTTTGCTTACAGGATTGTATGCCCACAATGCTGATTTAGGTTGGATGACGGCTTCAGATTTTGGAAGACCTGGGTACAGAGGAGCAATTAGTCAAAATAGTGTAACCATTGCTGAAGTCTTAAAAACAGCAGGTTATGCGAACTATATGACAGGAAAATGGCATGTAACTTACGATAAGACAATGGTACCGGGAGGTGACAATAAGAATTGGCCATTGCAGAGAGGTTTCGATCAATATTATGGAATATTAGCCGGAGGGGGAGGATATTACGACCCCAACACTTTAACTAAAGGAAATACTATTGTTCCACCAGCTGATGATTTTTACTTGACTGAAGCGATCAATACTTCAACTATAGAAATGTTGGAACAGCATTATACATCTAAAAAAGAGCAACCTTATTTTTTCTATGTAGCACATTATGCACCACACCGACCTTTGCATGCCTTGGAGGAAGATATCAAAAAATATAAGGGAAAGTTTAGTAAAGGTTGGGACCACTTCAGGAAGCAAAGATACAATGAAATGAAAAAGAAAGGTTTAGCAGATGCTTGGGCATTAAGCAAAAGACCTGAAGATATACCCGCTTGGGATACACTTACTGATGACGAAAAAGCAATGTGGGAAGTATACATGGAAGTATATGCAGCACAGATAGATAGAATGGATCAAGGTGTTGGACAGATTATCCAGTTTTTAGAAGAGAAAGGTGATTTAGAGAATACGATCATCATGTTTCTTTCTGATAATGGAGGGAATAAAGAGCCAGAAGGTCAGTTGATGAATGTAGCAGATATGAAAGATATTGGTGGAAAAACATTCAATCAAAGTTACCGTAGAAATTGGGCGAATGTGAGTAATACGCCTTTTAGACTGTATAAAAGCTCTAATCATGAAGGAGGAATTAGCACACCTTTAATTGTTCATTGGCCTTCAAAAATTCGAATGGCAGGAGTATCACAACAGTCTGGACATGTATTGGATATTTTACCCACTTTGATGGAATTGACAGGTGCTACTTATCCAACAGAAAACAAAGGCCATACCATTAAACCTTACCAAGGGAAAAGCTTTGTTTCGGCTTTCGATGGAGAAATACAAGATAGAGGAGCCATGTATTTTGAGCATGAGGCGGACAGGGCAATAATAGAAGGAAGATGGAAACTTGTTGCTTTAAAAGGAAATAAGCCTCCTTACAAAGGGCAATGGAAATTATATGACCTTACAGTAGATAGAACAGAGGAAAATAATTTGATTGAGCAATATCCAGAAGTTGCGAAGAACCTTGAGAAAAAATGGAATACTTGGGCTGAAGCGAACAATGTCCTTCCATTAGATGGTAGAGGTTGGGGAAAACGCATAAAAAGTGATATAAACAATAAAGATATTTAATAAGAAACAATATTATTAGAGTGAATATAGTGGCTAACCCCATTTACAATTGTAGATGGGGTTTTCATGTTTTTTTTATGCTAGTTTTTAAGGCAAATCTGTTCATACCGACTGATAATATTTATTTACTTGACAGTACAAATAATCACTCACTTTTTTGGATGACTACAAACATGAACAGGTTTTTATTATTCTTTTCGATTTTATTAATAGGGTATTCCTATCCCATTTTTTCACAAGAAACATCAAGATCATATTATTTTAGTAATGAAGGAAATGACGATAATGATGGCTCGATAAATTCCCCTTGGAAGACACTTGAGAAAGCTACTGAAATTTCGAAAGCGACTAATAAAGGAGGCATCTTAAACCCCGGTGATCAGGTGTTATTCAGATCAGGTGATACTTTCGAAGGACAACTTATCTTTTCAGTTTCAGGAACGGAATCAAATCCAATTCTAATTGGTCATTATGGAGAAGGAGAATTACCTATTCTTTCAGGTTCAGGAAATATACCGAATGGTGATTATCATGAAACCATAAAAATGATAAACATAAGTCATGTTACTTTGGATGGACTTTGGATAAAAAACAATAGAAAAAATAAGGGCAACCTAAATTGGGCTACAAACAACTCAATTGGTATCAAAGTAATTGCCAATAAGTGGGGAGGTATATCAAAAGGCTTAACATTCAGGAACCTAAAGCTGACAGATATTTTTGGTATTGACATGATTGACTGGGAAGGGAAGTTTACCTTGGATTATTACTCAGTACATGGCATATTTTTGGATTCAGAATCCAATGATCTTACTGTAAATCCCATCAAAGAGATAGGTATAGAAGATGTTTTAATAGAAGATTGTTATTTCTACAATATTGGTAGTAGAGGTATAACTTCTCGTCATCTAACAAATATCAGAAACAACCCAATTGATGATGAAGATAGAAATAAGAACTTCATTATTCGTAATAATACATTCGAACAGCTTGGAGCGGATGGTATCGTATTATCGTCTGTTTATAATGCTTTGGTAGAACATAATGACTTTATTGATTTAGGTTGGGGAGATCATAGATCATCAACTGATTTATATTTTGGTAGAGGAGAAGGTTGTTGGATTTGGAATGCTCGAAATGTGATTGTACAATTCAATAAACAATATCGAGCAAGAGGATTTGGTGATACGTATGGAGCAGCTGGACATATCGACTTTTTTACTAAAAATGCCATTTATCAATACAATTACAGCGAAGATACCGAAGGAGGTTTTGTAGAGATTTTAGGTGATTGTGTGAACAGTACATTCAGGTATAATGTAAGTGTCAATGATGGACAACGTGATTTTCATGGCTATTCGCTTTGGGTATCAGGGTATGTAGGTAAGGATGTTGAACCTGTACGTTCAGACAGTAACTTTATCTATAATAATACGGTGTATCTCGACAAGGAAATCTGCCAACCGGATATCTCAATCTTTGCAAAGAATACCTATATCTACAATAATATATTTAAGGTGAAAAATGGTGCAGCAATAGGAGCAGATGGAGTAGAAATTGATATTGAAGAAGGAAGTGAATTGATTGTAGATAACAACTTGTTTTTTGGGGATATTTCCACTGACTTTACAGATTTGGACAATAATAAAATCATCGATGAAGACCCAGAATTTATCAACGAGGGTACTAGTGGAATAGATGGTTATCAGATTAAAGAGAGTAGCCCAGTTGTTAATGCAGGAAGAAAAATTCCTGAACCTTCTTTTCCAATGGCAGGGGAAGGTATTTTCAAACATATTTCGATATATACAGCCACAGATATTTATGGCAACGAAGTAGATGTCAGAAACTTAATATCAAATATTGGTGCTGATAATAACTTTAATGAAGATATTAATGCAGGTCCCTCCCTTCCAGTATCATCAGTGTTGATTGAGAATGAGGTAAAAGAATTGATCATCGGAGAAGAAAATCAATGTGTTGCTCAAGTTTTGCCTTTAAATGCAACGAATAAGAAAGTGACATGGACTTCAAGTGATTCGTCCATTGCAACTGTAGATCAAACCGGGAAAGTAAAAGCATTGACTGAGGGAACGGTTAAAGTAACCGTAACTACCGAAGAAGGCAATTTTACATCTTCTATAAACATCACTATAAAATCTGATTCCAATGGTGAGGTTTTAGGTGTGGATGATCCATCATTTCAATCAAAAGTTTACCCTAATCCGACGACAGGAAAGGTGATGATTACATCAGTAGGGAATCATGATTTAGCTATTTACTCGGTATTTGGGAAATTAAAATTTAAAAATAAATTTTCAGATACATTATTCTTAGATCTTAATAATTATATTGCAGGTACTTATATCCTGGTGATTACAAATGAAAAAGGTGTATCAACTACTCATAAGCTAGTGATATATTAAAAGACTACTTCAAAACATCAGCAAAAAAGAAAAAGCAACTATTACTGTGACTGAAATTAAGCAAGCACTTTCTCTTTAATTGTGACTAAAATATTGTAATGGAGTAGTTAGAAGGTCTGAATATGCTGAACAAAGACCCAAAATAGAAGTAAGCTCACAAATTTCAACTATTCACATGATCTTAGTATGGTCTGGGAGAGGTGGCCTCTCTGTATTGGTATTATTGGTATCGATATTTGGCTTAGTACAAATTGTTCCAAGAGACTTTGCCTCGTATGCCTTTATTGTTAGCCTTTTCGTTACTGCAGTGTTTAGCTGGGTGATGGGGAAGAAATGGAATGGAAAAACCCAAATTCTCATGAACAAATCAACAGGGCAAGACATTTTGCTAAAACCTAATCATTCTCTTTTCTGGATTAAAATGCAGTATTGGGGAATTATCTTTGGCATCTTAGGATTAATCATCCTGATTCAGGAATTAGGAAAAGCAATGTAATTATTAAGTGGGCTTCAAGGAAATACCTTGAGGCCTTTTTTTATGGATATTCTCTCCTTAATATAGTCAGAAACTCACTTTATAAATTGTATATATAGTAAAGTACATCTTACGATTCGAAGATTATTCGGTAGTTTTTTTTAGCACAAAATTTAAATTAGTGTATTATTTACGTTAAAAATTCTGCTACTGTTAAAAAATCTAAGATTGTGTTATCCAAAATGCAGTTTTGTGCCCTTCACTCTCTCGTATTTCTCCTTAATTGACAAATATTCTATCGAAGAAATGCTTACCAAAAGAGTAAGTATCACTTTTTACACAAATGGTATTCAGTTGAATTTTGGGTTTAAAAATCAACATAATTAGAACGTAATAATGAAATGAATAGAAAATGAATACCACGGTTTTTTACTTATTAATGAATTAAATGCTATGAAGAAAACGTACTTATTTTTTCTAGTTACATTCTTCTCACTAGGACAACTTCTCTATGCTACAGGAGTTAACGAAGATCAAGAAGGAGAAACAGCTAATCTTACCGGCGAATTTTCAATTTCCACGAATGAAAATGCCTCTGGGGGATCTTTTGTGAAATTAAAAAATGTAGCGCCTTATGGTGCTATGGAAGTAACCTTTACAGATGTACCTTCTGCAGGAACTTACAAACTGGAAGTCTACTCTTATAATGGAGGAAGCGAAGTAGCGGCAGACTTAACAGTAAATAGTAACGCAACAACCTCTGTTACACTATCTCCTTCCAATTGGGCGTTTGAAGGGCCAGCACAGGTGACAGTGCTTGATGTCGCATTAGAAGCAGGTACTAACACAGTAACAATATCAGCGACTTCTTCGGTGGGGTTGTCTATTGATTACGTGACTTTATTAGAAAATTATAACGCTTACTATTTTAGTGCTGATGGTGATGACAACAATGATGGTAGTATCAATTCACCTTGGAAAACATTAGCGAAAGCTACAGCGATTTCAAAGCAGTCGAATAAAGGTGGGTTATTAAATCCGGGAGATAAACTGCTATTTAGAAAAGGAGATACTTTTGAAGGGCAACTAGTAGTCTTGTGTTCTGGAAGCGAAGGTAAACCTATCGAAATTGGTAGTTATGGAACGGGTGAACTTCCTATACTTTCAGGTTCAGGTAATATCCCTACGGGAGATTATTTAGAGACAGTGAAGTTAACGAACACAAGTTTCATCACAATGGATGGACTTTGGATTAAAAATAACCGTAAAAACATGGGAGATATCACTTGGGGTACAAACACAGCTTATGGTATCAAAGTGATTGCAAATAAATGGGGTGGTGTCATCCAAGGTCTAACATTTAGAAACCTAAAAATCACAGATGTTTTTGCCATCAATATGCTCGATTTTGAGGGTAAATTTACTTTAGATTATTATACAGCAAAAGGTATTTTCTTTGATGCTGATAAAGACGATTTAACTGTTACACCAAAATTAGAAATAGGAATTAATGATGTTTTGATTGAGGATTGCTACTTCTACAATTTAGGTTCAACAGCGGTGAGTATTCGTCATTTATCCAACGTTGTCAATAACCCAATTGATGAAGAAGAAAGAAATATCAATTTCGTAGTTCGAAATAGTCATTTTGAGAAATTAGGTGGTGATGGTGTCATTCTATCTTCAGTTTGTAATGCGATCGTAGAGAAAAATACATTTATTGATTTAGGTGTCGGAGAGAAAAATGTTCAAGACCTTTATTATGGTAGAGGTGAAGGATGCTGGATTTGGAATACAAGAAACGTTGTAGTTCAATTCAACAAGCAACTTAGATCTAGAGGTTTTGGTGATACTTATGCTTCTGGTCATGTGGATTTCTATTGTAAAAACTCAATATTCCAATACAATTATAGTGAAGACACAGAAGGTGGATTTGTTGAGATTTTGGGAGAATGTGTTAACAGTACTTTCCGTTATAATGTGAGTAAAAATGATGGTTTTAGAGATCATCATGGATATACTATTTGGTTATCAGGTTATGTAGGCACAGGAAACGATCCTGTTCGTTCAGACAGTAGCTTTATCTACAACAATACTGTTTTTTATGATCAGGCAGGTTATAAGCCAGATATCTCAATTTTTGCAAAGAATACTTATATCTACAACAATATCTTTAAGGTTATTGATGGAGCACAAGTAGGAGCTGAAGAAGTCATGATTGATATTGAAAATGGTAGTGAATTAATAGTAGACAACAATATGTTCTATGGAGATATTGCACCTGCTTTCACAAATCTTGATAACAATAAAATTATTGGTGAAGACCCTGTTTTTGTAGATGAAACAGCAGGTGATATTTATGGATATCACCTACAAGAAAGTAGCCCTGCCATTAACAGTGGTAGAGTACTTCCAGAACCTTCATTCCCAATGGCCGGTAAAGGTATTTTTGAAAACTTCTCTCTATATACTGCAAAAGACATCTATGGTAATGATGTGGATGTTAGAAATTTAATTCCAAATATCGGAGCCGATAATACGTTTAACAGTGGTTATCATAAAGATGATGTTCGAGTTTCTGGAGTAGAAGTTTCTGGAGCAGGGAATGCTATTGAAATAGGAGAAACGGTACAGCTTACGGCAACGCTTTTACCATCCAATGCAACTCACAAATCTGTAACATGGTCGAGTAATGATGAAACAATTGCGACTGTTGATCAAGCAGGTTTAGTGACTGCTGTAGCTAATGGAAATGTTTTAATAAAAGCAACAACAACTGATGGAGGATATACAGCATCAACAAATGTAGCGGTTGGGGTAGAACCTGAAGTAGATTTAGTTATTAATGGAGGTTTTGAAGAAGGGTTCAATAGCGAATGGAACTCATGGAATAATCCTCAAGAAACCTCAGATGCATATGAAGGCGATATTGCTATGGCGATTACAACAAAAGGATCTTTAAATCAGTGGATTGACGTTGAAAAAAATACCGACTATATTTTATCCGCTTACATGAAGATCACAGATACATCAAAAAGAGTAGTTTTAGGTGTAAATGATGCAGCCAATAAAGGATTGGAATCGAAGGATATTTACTCTGGTGTATACAAATACCATGAGGTGGTATTTAATTCTGGAAATAATGAAACGGTAAAAGTATACTCATGGTTACCGCAAAGTGGTAGTGCAGTGGCTACTGTAGATAATATGAAAGTAGTGAAAAAACCAACGGTATATGTACCTGTTACTGAAGTGACAGTCTCAGCACAAGTGAATCCATTGTTTGTGGGTGATGACTTAGTTTTATCTGAAGATGTATTACCAAATACAGCGTCAGACAAATCAGTGACTTGGAGTAGTGATAATAGTGCGGTAGCAACTGTATTTAATGGAACAGTCACAGCTGAAGGAGTTGGAACGGCCAATATTACAGTGAAAACAGTTGACGGCGAGTTTACAGCTACTACTCAAGTAACAGTATCTCCATCAAGTATTGAAGCATTTAAAAATGGTGATTTTGAAGATGGTTTAAACCATTGGGGTACTTGGCAAAACATCACTACAACAACGAGTGGTGCTTATGAAGGAGCTGCATTACGATTAAATGGAGTAGCTTCATGTAACCAATTTGTAGAAGTAGAACCAAATACATCTTATATTTTCTCTGGATATGCTAAAGTAGATAATCCTTCTTCTGAAAGAGTAGTGTTGGGGGTAAATGATGAGAATTCTAATGGTATTGCATTCAAGAATATTACCAACCAAAATTATACTTATCACGAGGTCGCTTTTGAAACAGGTGCAAATCAGACGATGATTAAAGTTTATTTCTGGAGACCTTCTGGAGGTACAGGTTATGCATATTTAGATAACGCGATGTTGTACAAAGCACCTGCTTCCTCTGCAAGAAAAATTAGTGCAGAGACATTAGAAAATGAACTGGAAAACTTAATGGTTTATCCAAATCCTGCCTCTAATTATATCACTTTTAGATTGGAGAATCATAAAGGTGAAAAATCACTTGAAATCTTTGATTTAGTAGGTCATTCTATCCTGCAGAAACAGTTTGATAGTTCTCTCAAAATCCCTGTTTCGCAATTATCAAAAGGAACATATATTGTCATTGTTACTGACCAAGATGGTCATCGCATCCCAAGCCGTTTTATTGTAAAATAAATTGGGTATAAAACTGATAAAAAGCAGTATATCTTAATTGGTATACTGCTTTGTTTTTCTTAAGACTTCGCTAATGAACTTGAAGTTTTTCGATCTTATGGTAAAATATTTTCACTTAGGGTATTTCTCTCAATCACTATCTCTTTTCCTTAATGAACTATTGTATTAATAATTAATGCTTTGTGTTAATCTCACACTTTTCTGTGTTCATATTTTTATCTAAAAAGACTTTTATTGTCATTGAATTATTACTTCAGTGCAATCAAACTAAGCAGATTTATGCAGCGGCTATTTATATTTTTTCAACTTACATTTTTTACTTCATATTTTGCCTTTTCACAAGAAAACCTTTCTCATTTTCAACCTTACAATACACAGGGAGACAATCTAATTCATGTAACAACAGCAGATTTAGATGGTGTAGGTTATAAAGATTATGTGATTGCAATGACAGTGGAAGGAAAAGTAATTGCATTTCAAAGGCCTTCTGAAATAACATCTCCTGAGGCAGATAATCGATTGTGGGAATATACCGATCTACCTAGTCTTGGTATCAGAATATTTGCTGAAGAGTTAATAGCAAGCAGTAAAGGGGAGGAGATAATTTTGCCCGGTACGGATGGACATTTAAGAATACTGTCCTCTACAGGAAAACTATTAAAAGATAAGAATGTTAGTACAGGAGCTTTGTATACAGCAACAGTAGGTAAGAACTCTGATGGGGAAACTATAATTATGACCTCGGGAGTAGATGGACTTGTTTACTTCTTTAATACTGATTTGGAATTACAAAAAACCGTTCGACCTAAAACAGATAAATCAGGTAATTTAGCTGGATTGATTCGTCATTTGGTAGCTGGTGATTTTGATGGAGATGGGAGTGATGAAGTTGCTGTATTTATTAATCGAAGGAGTTTTGAAGGGAATAACTTCTTAGATGTGTTGGATATTTCTACTTATACCCGTCCTAGTTATTGGAATGGAGATACAGGTTTTATTTCTGATAACACTACTCCTGGTTTGGGCTTTACTGACAAACAATTACCTTTTGCTTATGATATAGATAATGATGGAGACGAAGATATTGTAGCTCATTGGGGAGTATTTCATCCAGAAAATGGAGTGGGTTCAAAAGAATTTTCAACAATGCTGGAGGAAGATGAGAAGCTTACACTCAAAAAGTATGAAGACTTTGCTAAGCAATACTTAAAGGGCCTTCTAGGATATAAAAACAAAGACCATATAACAAACACTGGAAAATACCTGATGCAACATGGTTTGCCTGGTAATTTTACAACTGATGAAGCAAAGGAATTATTTACTTTATATGGCGATGATCTTTTCTTATCAAAATATAATGTTGATGAAAAGGCATTTTCTATAGAAGAATATACATGGGCACATTCTGATTATCATTTTACAAGTATTGCCCGATTAGAAGTTAGAAATGGAGGATATGATAAAATAGTGCTGTCGGGACCTATGAATGGTGATGATCATTTCTATGTAGTAGATGTTAGTACTTCTGATTGGCAGCAGCAAGCAAGAAAAATTGCTTATCGAGGAGCTTTTAAAGAAGTGAATGATAACCTTGATGAACTGACGAACAGCCTCCAACAAATTAAGACAGAAGAAAAAGAGGAAAACCGTGAACCCATCTGGTTTGTAAGTTCTTCATTTGGAGGATGGCTAGGTTGGGACATGACCGCTGATAATTGTAATATAAGAGCACAAGCAGCCTACGATGAAATGCAAAAATGGTATGCTAAAATTGGAGGAAGTAAGAATGTTCGACTAGCCCTGACCATGAATACTGCCATCTATGGCGAAACAACCCAAGATGAGAACCCAAAAATTACAGCTGAGGGAGTAATTGCTTTTTGTAAGGCATTAGCAAATAAGGGTGTATACTTTAGTATTATCATTGGTCATGGTAGTCATTTATACATGACTCCTGAAACACTGGCATCCATCTACGAAGCTTCGATCGTAGATGGAGAATGTTACATGATGGCTAGATCTAAAGAATTAAGAACAGACGAATACTTCGATTTTTATACCCCAATGTTGGATGCAGTTTTAGAAAAAGCTGAAGCCATTAAGGCAAAACCACCTATGATAATGTTATGTGCAAAAGGAGCAATAATAAGTTCTTTTTCTCAAGAACAAGGGGATGAATATTTCCCTAAATACAGAGATATTTTAGTACCAGGAGTTGAGAATTCGAATGTAGGGGTACAAGATTTAAGTATTCAAGAAAGAGTAGGTTTATGGATGAATGGAGACGTTAAAAACTGGGGTTGTAATATTATTGGAGATAACCTGACTCCAAATAGAGTAGCAGAATGGGGTGGTATGCGTAATGCTCATGTAGTCTTAAGACAAATGCTATCTCAATATGCCTTAGGAGCTAAGGTTTTTAGGTTAACCTCAGTGACTAGTAAAGAAAATCCTTTATACACTAGAGGTGATGTTTCTGATAAAGAAGAAGAATGGACACAGGCCTATCAGAAGGGGGTTTTGAATTTCTTGAAAATAGTAGAAAGTGGTATTTACCCACATGCCCAAAGTCCAAGTGAAATGAAAGGGATTTCACCTGTTGCAGTAACGCTTTATAATGGTACTGAACGTATGAAAGAGCAACATTATAAGCATGACCATGAGTTATACAATGCTGACATAAAGGAATATGTACTAAGTAGATTAGCATGTTGGAATGCTTTTAATGATGTACCTCAAACAGATGTAACAAGCTATATCAGCAATGCAAAAAGAAGGTTTGATAATATGCTACCTACCTCAGAAGGCGGATTTGTTACCTTCGTTCCTCATCGTCAAAGCGTTGAAGTCGAGGGTAATAATTGGTGTAATGTGGCCTACCAAACAAACGGGGATTCTTGGGATGACTTTTCTTTACAACAAGGTCGAGAACATATACTTTCAGAACTGAGAGTACAAAAGAAAAATTTAGATTTCTATGTTGATGGGACTTGTTTCTGGCAGACATTAAGGAAAGATAATGATCCATTAACGTATTATGTCATGTTAATGGGGAACAGCTTTCTAACTCCAGAAGAAAGTTTAGTTAGCTTTAAAGCAGGAAATACTTTAACAGGATCTTGTGAAGTTATTGATCAACTCTCAGGAAACTCCTTAGGTATACTGTCTAGTACTGAAAATGAAATCGCGATAAAGATTCCAAAAGGTGTACCCAGAATCTTAAGAGTAGAACTTGAGCAAGCACCTCTGGAAGGACTTCATGAAAATGGTGATTTTGAAGCAAAACTTATCAATTGGAATTCTGATGATCAAGTGATGGCTACAACTTCTGCCTATTATGGTGTATATGCTGCAGAGTTAACAGGAACAGGGCAACTGAACTCATGGAGAAGAGTATTGCCAAATACCACATATACATTAAGTGCGTTTGCAAGAGTACAAGATATAGAGAATGGCAATGCCGTTTTATCTATTCAGGATAATGATGGAAAAACAATTAGAGCGATTGAGGTGAACAGTGAAAATTATACCGGATACCGATTAATGTTTACAACTGAGGAAGTAACAGACTCATTGCAGATTGTATTTGAAAGAACAAAAGGTAGTACAGGAAAATCATATCTAGATGAGGTTGTTTTTAAGAAAACAGCTTATGTATTGAATCCAGACTTTGAGAAAGAGCTTTCATGTTGGGAAACTCAAGGAACAGTAAATATTGATAATTCGTCTGCTAAAATAGGAGCTAATGCGAAACTATCACAGTGGATTAAAACAGCTTCTAATTCTCAATATGAAATTGTCTTTACTGCTCAATTGGAAAATCAAACGTTACAATTCAGTGTTTTTGATAAAGACGAAGAGTTAATCACAAAACAAGAAATAAGCAGTATTCAAAATAATGAACAAAGTATCATTTTCAATACAGACCCCAATAGTGAAGATGTGAAAGTTGAATGGTCAAGTACTGATAGCAAAGGAGGAAATGTTTGGGTAGATTCCATTAAAATTAAAAGATTAGGTGATGCTGAATATATACCTAATCAAATCTTTGACGATGGATTATTACTTAAAGTCTTTCCAAATCCAACGAAAGAAGTGCTGACTATAGAAACAAACGATCATCAGCATAAAACAGTAAAGATCTATGATATCATGGGTAAACTTATATATCAAAATGATTTATTAAGTGAGTTAGAAATTAATGTAAGCCAATATCCTAAAGGGACTTATGTGATATTATTGACAGACAATAATGGAGAAAATATCACAGCTAGATTTATAGTTGAATAAGACGAATATAGTGTAAAAAGGATTAGGTCAAACGACACTAATCCTTTATCACTACTTCTCTAACGCATTGTTATTATTGGTATTTCACACGTATTGTTTCTGCCTGTAATTCGCCAGGTACACCGGGGGCGGTGCATATATCTATGTATTTATCAGAAAACTCTACAATTATCCAGAAGTTGGTTGTTGCTTGATTCTCATCAACATACTTTCCAATGGGGTATTGTTTAAATAGATTAACCCATTCGTAAACCGTCATCCATTTTTTATCCGTTAATTCTTCCTTAATCATTGAATATCGAGTTTCACTGTCTGCATTGTGTTCCCAATATCCTTTTGGAAGTCTTTTCATGTTGACCTGTTCATCTAATTTAAAGTGCTCTTTCACTGAAGCTTTTAAATCATTATTTACTCTAGCAGCATTTGCTATAGCAAACCAGTGACTTCCAGGGTTATACTTTTCTGTTTGATTCGGAGAAACTTCATAGGATACAGAACCATTTTTATCTGTAATCACATAGCCTAAACCAACAGCGATCTTAGTTTCTGATAATTTTACTACCGCATCGTGTTTATCTTTAGCTTCCATTAATCTTCTAGCAAAGAATAAAGAAGGTAAACCATTGAGGTTTGCATTAAGATCAAATTTTGAATGTGCATTTACAGAAAACCCATTACTGAGATTAACCCCTTGTATACCAACAGTGCCCACATACCCAGTAATCAACATCGTCGTTCCATCAAACTTTTTATACACCATCAGGCATTGAGAGCCTTCAAAAGGACGAGCCCAATCACAAGTATAGATAGATGTCGTTCTCTTTTTGCCACGGATTGATCCAAAACTACAATGACCATTTAAATCATTTCCTTCGATAAAAGCAGGATTATGCCCTGTCATCTTTTCGAGTACTGCAAATATCTCATCAAAGCTAATATTGTACACCAATAGGTCTTCAAGGTTAACTTCAGCTCCTTTAGCGATTCCTTCTAACTCTTCGAGAAGATCAGGGGTTTGTGTTTTTATCGCTTCTATAAATCCAGTGTTTTGAAGCACATAGTTGTGGTATCGATGATACTCTGCTGGTAAACCAACAGACTGCATCATAGGTACAGTTAAATCGTACTTAAAGCGGTTAATGGCATACCTAATTTCTTTTTTCAGCTTTTTGCCGTGGGTAAATCCTCTTTCAAAAGGAGTTCCTTCTGCCTGTACTGTGTAATAATGGCTATTTTCATTTAACTCAATTTGGTAATAAATCGGTGGAACTCCTGCATAAGAGTTAGTAGGAAATGCCCAAATGGTTACCATCCAAACGAGAATGAATCTGATTTGATTTATCTTTATTTTATTCATAAAATTCATGTTTTGAGAGGGAGGAGTAACTGAATACTCCTCCTTTGTTAAGTAGTAATGTAAAGAAAACGTTTTGTGGTTATCAAAGTAAATTTCCGATAACTACGAGGGGTAAAGAACCCGTAATAGATTAGTTAATTATAGGTGTCTTATCCATTTATCTACTATTTTTTATTTCTTTTAAAGTCATGGATATATAGATTGAAATCGGTCTCGACGATCTTATCAGTAGGAATTTCCCCATGCAATTCTTCAGGGATTCTCATCTCTCGTTTTACTTGTTTGGGGACTATCATTTTATCCACTTCTGATTTCGGATAACCAATGAAGTAAACGGGTTTTTCTTTTGTAATTATAATTTTCGTTTGTAATGTGATTTGCAACAAACCTTCTTCCTTTAATTGCCATAAGTCTTCGGTTTCAGCAATAGTAACGTCCTCTTCATTACCATAAGCATCCCATATTTTAAATCGTACCTCATCAGTGGCAGGGCATAAATCGTCCAAGTCATACTCCGACATATCAACGATCATATTTTTAAAAGAGAAACCTGCCTTTGCCTCAGGTTTAGGAGGGGTTGGATTAGGATCGTTATTCTTTTCTTTACTACAAGAAGTCAAAGAAGAAAAGATGACCCCCATAGAGATGGAGAAAAGAAGATAAAATGCAGTAGTTAATAATTTTCCGTTTTTCATTGTTTTGATTTTTGTGATTAATAAAATTGATTTTTGAGCTTCGAATTGACAGTAGACAATTTCTCGCTCAGAGTTAAATTCTTAATAGCTGAAATGAAACAGATTGAAGTGTTAGCAAACATCATCTAAAACTTACAACTAATGTATTTCAAAATAATTAAAAATGAAATGTCATTTTATATAGTATTGAGACGTAGTTATTCAAAAAGGGTTACAGTGAATAATGTATTTAACTTTTCTTAATTATGAAATGTATTATATATATAAAATGACATGTCAAAAAAACAGAATTAAGAATGGTCTTATAGTCAGTTTAAAATCAAAAGTGCATAAAAAAAGAGGCAACTCTGCCTCTTATTATTTTTTGTAACGGATAGGTGATTATTTAATCTCTATTTGAGAAACAATGGAGTCTATAACATCATTAAAAGTCTTTCCAGTTAATTTTGACATGGTTGTACACATATCGTATATTTCTTTCCCGTTTTTCTCTACATACTCAATAGCGGAGATGTAATCAAAGTTTTCATTGTTGGTGGCAAGTGAGAGTGCAATTCTTGTCATGGACATTAAAGGCGATTCTTCAAAGCCTTTTTCAAACTCTGTATTTCTTTGTAAAATAGTACTTATTAAAAGTAAGTCTTGATTTTCAGCAACAGTTTTCTCACTGTTTTTAATCTCTTTTCTATACAAGTTGAGCAGGTCAGAATTTACCCTTACCGATATACTTGTATCTTTATTTGCTTTTTTATTTTTTGCCCCCATTGAAATGTATTTTCATAATTATTGAATAGCCAAAATACTCTTTAAAGGATTACTTTCAAAAATACATTTTAAAATTCTTCTACGCTAAAGCATAAATTTTTTGCTTGAGAAAGAGTATCTTGTCTTGGTTGATAGTGTTTGTCATGAAAATAAGCAGGTTGACATAAAAAAATTGTTGACCTACTGGTCTAACGCTACTTTAGAATCATGAAAAATAAAATACAAAAATACGGCAGATCAATAATCATTGGATCTTCATTCGTCTTCTTTATGCTTATTCTTATGTCATTGATGGACATGATCATCATTCCTTTTGATAGGGAAGGAGAAGTAGTGGCTATATTCTTGTTTTGGTCAGGACTATCCTCAGTAATTGTTCACAACTTCAATTACTTAAAGAGAAAAGTACCTGCCCTATTAAAATTAGGAGCTGTAATTCTCGCTCTTATTTTTATTAATATTTACGATGAAAGTGCTGGAATTCAAGAGAACTACACCACCATATTTATGGTAGTGATGTGGTTTAGTATGATTGGTTATTTTATCACTCCACAGTTTTTCCTAAAATATGTATATATCTATTATGCATGCATGATGGGTATTGTACTGTTATGTAACATTGGCATGGATGAACATGAAAGGTTTGAGACGATTACGATTTCTTTGGCTTTATCAATTCCTATTCTTTTCTGTTTGTGGGTTTATGAACAATGGAAGTGGATAAAATCATTAAAAAATGAGAAAGCAAGTGCTGAATTACAACTTCTAAAAAGTCAGATTAACCCTCATTTTTTCTTTAACACCCTCAATAACTTATATGGGCTTACAGTAGAGAAATCGGATAAGGCTTCAGAGGTAGTGCTAAAGCTTGGAGACATGATGCGCTATACGATTTATGAAGGAAGAGAAGAAAAAGTACCCATTCAGGAAGAGATTAAATACCTTGAAAATTATATAGAGTTACATAAAATTCGCTATCAGAAGAATGTACAGGTACATTTTATCAACTCGGTAATTTCTGAGTTTGAAATAGCACCGTTATTGTATATCATTCTACTAGAAAATTCATTTAAACATGGTGTTGAAACACTTGTGGAAAACGCCTACATATTCATCGAAATTGAAGAATATGGAAATTCTGTCGCTTTCACTATTGAAAATAATTTTGACAAAGCAATGCAGGATCACCGCGTTGGAATAGGCCTTGAAAATTTGAAGAAAAGATTAGAATTAATCTATCCAGATAAATATACATTTGAAGAAATTAAAGGAATTAACACCTACAAAACACTTTTGACTATCGATCTATCATGAACTACATTATCATCGATGACGAACCAATAGCCCATAGAATAATAGAAGGGTATTGTGAAAAATTCAATTATTTAGAAAAGAAAGGCAACGCTTATGATGCATTTGAAGCTATCGAGCTGATGCATGAACAAAGTTTAGACTTGATCTTTTTAGATATTAATATGCCTAAAATGAATGGGTTTGAATTACTTCGTTCACTCCCAAAGGCCCCTCAGGTAATTGTAACTTCTGCTTATAAGGAATACGCAGTAGAAGGTTTTGAACTTAATGTCGTCGATTACCTACTAAAGCCTTTTAGCTTCAGCCGATTCATGACCGCGATTAACAAATTAGAAAAGAAGGTGTCTTTGAAAGATCAATTTTTTGTAAAGTCTGAGAAAAAACTAATCAATATTGATATTAAAGACTTACAGTACGTAGAAGGCTGTGGTAATTATGTGAAATTGGTAGTGAAAGATAAACCTGTGATTTGTTATCAGAAGCTTTCTTATTATGATGAGTTTCTATCACAAAAAGGAGGTTTTATTCGAATTCATAAATCATATATAGTCAATGAAAAATGGATAGAAAGTATAGAAGGCAATACTATCGTTATTCAAAAACATTCCATCCCCATAGGACAGAAATATAAGAAGCAGTTGTTGGATCAACTTTACTTATAGTGATCAACATATGCATCACCTTCATCAATTCAATACTCATATTCTCCCTTCATTATTACTACTTTTGAAATAGACTATAAATTGAAATGATGAGAAGATATATTTTTTTAACGATCGTCTTTTTTAGCCTTTTCCATGTAGCATCAGCACAGAAGAAAAAAGGTAGAACACCAGAAAAAGAGATCAACATTCCAGAAGGATTAACGTATCAGGTTATACAATATAGAGAGGATGTAAAAACACCCAAAAGAGCCAATCAGTTAGGAATTTCCTACAAAGATGATGGACAGAAAAAGAAACCGGTAGTTGTATTTATTCATGGAGGTGGATGGGCCAACGGTGATAAGGATAATGTTTTGTATCAAGTGTTTAATGTCGCGAAACAAGGATTTGTTGGAGTGACCATTTCCTATCGTTTGGTTTCTGAAGGAGATTTTCCAGTTTGTATTGAGGATGTGAAAGAAGCTATTCGTTGTTTAAAGTCAAAAGAAGGGGAACTCCCATTGGACTTAGATAGGATAGGCATTTGGGGATACAGTGCGGGAGCACATTTATCACTAATGATAGGTCTATCGCCAGAAGATACTTTTCACTCTGGTACATATACTGAATATGATTGTAAGGTGAAAACAATAATGCCCGTTTCCACACCTACAGATTTTGTGATTAAGCCGGAGAGAGAATGGTTTCCCAAGTTTTTAAATGAAGAACAGGTGGCAGATATAGCTTTTCAACAAAGTGTTTCACCAACTCATTATGTTCATCAAGGACAGCCAAAGATTTTTATGATTCATGGTACTGCAGATAAGATTGTTCCTTCCTATCATTACTTAAATTTCAAGAAGGTGTGTGAAGAGAAAGGAATAAATAACTTTACTTTATATGAAATCGAAGAGGGTGGGCATATGTTATACTTTAAAAGAAGACAAGATGTAATGCCTCTTTTTAAAGAGTTCTTGAAAGAAGTGAAATCACAGAACATCTAAAAAAAGAAACCCCTCAAAGATTTGATAAAGATGTCTTTGAGGGGTTTTGCTTATAGAGTGGGTTGCTCTTTCACTTTAATTTCAATTTGAGCAGTTTTTAATCCTTTTCCCTTTACCTCTAAAATACCTTTCCCGGCTATATCTTGTGATTGTAGCGTAACGACTAATTTTCCATTGAAAGTTTTCATGGTTGGTTCATGAAACATTTCAAGAGAAGTAGCATCTCCATTACAAACCACCTTATAATCTGTAGCACCTTTGACTTTAAATGATAAAGGGATATTGGCTGTAGGACAAAAGTTACCTTCTTTATCAACAACTGAAACGGTAACATAACTGAGGTCTTCACCATCTGCAGATAAGATAGAACGATCAGCTTCTAACTTTAAATGATGTGGTTGTCCTGCTGTTTTTATTTCTTTTTCAGCAACAGCTTGTCCATTATCATCATAAGCAACGACTTTAACTGTTCCCGCTTCGTATTTCACATCCATCCATCGCAAACGGTATCTATCCAAACGAGAAGTAACATCTTTAGTACGCTTTCCTTGGCTTACACCATTAATGAATAATTCAGCGGTATTATAATTAGTATAAACAAAAACGGGAGTAGTTTCTCCTTCTCTACCTTCCCAATTCCAATGGGGCAAGATATGTAATGTTTCTTCCTCCGTATTCCATCTACTTTTGTAAAGGTAATAGCGATCTTTAGGTATACCCGCTAGATCGCAAATACCAAAATAGGAGCTTCTAGAAGGCCACTCCTCATTGTAGGGCGACGGTTCTCCAAGGTAGTCAAATCCTGTCCAAACAAATTCGCCTAATACCCACGGTTGATCATCTTGTAAAATGAAATCATCTTCAGGAATATTGGACCAAGGACAAGCCTCATAATCGTAACTTGATGACTGGAAATCTGAATATTTCTTTTTCTTATACTCTTTTACTGGAAACTTATAAACACCTCTTGAACTTACCGTTGAAGCTGTTTCAGATCCCAACAGATACCCTTGAGGAAATTTTTCATAAGCTTCTTGGTATAAATGCGTTCGGTAATTTAAACCAGGAATGTCTAAAATAGCTCCGAAACCACTTTCCATTACCGCTTTTACCTGGTCCATACCTACAGTAACAGGACGGGTAGGATCTTCTTCATGGAAAATATTTTGTAGCCAAAGTGCTCTTTTTACTCCTTCACTGCCATATTGATCAGGAACTTCATTGCCTGCACTCCACATCACAATAGAAGGGTGGTTCTTCAAACGTCTTACCAAATTTTTTACATCAATAGCTGCCCAATCATCAAAAAATCGATGATAACCATTTTTCACTTTAGGTTTTTTCCATTCATCGAAACTCTCAGCAATTACCATTAAACCCAGTTCATCACATAATTCCATCTGTTCTATTGAAGGCATATTATGAGCGGTTCTAATCGCATCTGCTCCCATGTTTTTCATCATAACTAACTGACGTTTTAAAGCAGCCCTATTAATTGCAATCCCCAAAGGACCTAGATCATGATGAAGGCAAACTCCTTTGAACTTGCGTTGTTGTCCATTCAGCTCAAATCCTCTTTCAGCAGTATATTTTATCTCTCTGATACCAAAAGTTTTTTCTATTTGATCTACAGCTTGTCCTTGTCTGAAGGCAGTAAGTTTTATTGTATAGAGGTATGGCGATTCAGGACTCCATAATTGAGGGTTTTCTACACTAAGTTGAGTATTGATAGTATTACCAAACTTTAATGAAGACGCTCCTTCTGAAACGATCTCTCCATCTGCAGTTGATATTATGTAATTGACCTGGTCGATATCACCCTCTAATTCGCTTGTTACATCTACTTCTGCTTTTTTCTGACTGATAAATGGAGTAGTTATAGTGGTTCCCCATTGTTGAAAGGCATCTTTATTCGTAGTAATAAGGTGTACATTTCTATAAATACCCGCTCCCGGATACCATCTCGATGACTTAGGTTGATTATGTAATCTTACCGCCAATAAATTGTCTCCTTCTTTTAGGAATTTAGTGATATCGAAGAAAAAGTAAGCATATCCATACGGATGTTCTCCTACTTTTTGACCATTGATATAGACTTGTGCCTCACTCATCGCACCATCGAATTGTAGCAATACTTTCTTTTCGGAAAGAGAATTTTCTATCGTTATATTTTTTCTGTACCAGCCAGTACCAATATATGGTAATGCACCTGTTCTTCCAGATTTTTCCGTAGGGACTTTTTCACCGTCTTGAAATATGGCTACTTGCTGTAAATCGTATTTTTTATCAAAAGGTCCTTTTATCGCCCAATCATGTGGAATAGATACAGATTCCCAATCTTTGTCGTCATAACTTCCTTGAGAAAAATTATAATGATCTCCTTTAAAAAACTTCCAACCTTCTTTCAAAAGTACTTCTTGTCTTCCTGAATTAAATGTATCATCAGATGTGTTCTGTGATAAAACAATTATTGGAAGGAATATAAATAAGTATATAAATTTTTTCATTTCACTTCTTCTATCAGTTTGCGATTTTATAAATTTAAATCATACAAAGCGAAAGGGGTGAAACATTCTCGTTAAAGTATAATAAAGCCTGTTAAGTATCATAAATTGGTTTTTTTATAGCATAATTGACGATTTAATGCCCATAATTGATGAAAATAGACACCATAAACGAGGAAGAAAAAGTGACCTTTGAGATATACTAAAATATTTTTGAGATGAACTTCAGACTGAATTTATTACTTACATTCCTCTTAGGGTGGACATTGTTAGCTGTTGGCCAAGATAAACATAAGAAACCAAACTTTGTGATTATACTTGCTGATGATTTGGGTTATGCAGATGTTGGGTTTAATGGAAGTAAACAAATACATACACCCAATATTGATGCTTTAGCAAACAGTGGAATTCAGTTTACGCAAGGGTATGTTTCAGCACCCGTTTGTGGCCCATCAAGAGCCGGATTAATAACAGGTAGAAATCAAGTGAATTTTGGTTTCGATAATAATCCTATTGTTGATTTACCACAATTTGATGAGAATTATATTGGTGTGCCAGTGGAGGAGGTAACGATTGCAGATAGACTTGCAGACTTAGGTTATGTAAATGGTCTGATAGGAAAATGGCATTTAGGTGAAGCAGATCATTTTCATCCAACAAAGAGAGGTTTTCATGAATTTTGGGGATATAGAGGTGGAGGTCATAACTATTTTGCCAATAGACCGAATGGAACTCCTTATCCTTACCGTATCGAATCTAACTATAAACAACCACAGCCTATCTCTTACATTACAGATGATAAAGGAGATGAATGTTTAGACTTTATAAAAAGACATAAAGATGAACCATTTTTCTTATTTGCTTCATTTAATGCACCTCATGCACCAATGCAAGCAACAGAAGAGGATATGGCATTGTATTCTGAAATAAAAGACAAGAAAAGAAGAACATATGCTGCGATGATTCACCGACTAGATATTAATGTTGGTAGAATAATTCAAGAGTTAAAAGATCAGGGACTATATGAAAATACAGTTGTTGTTTTCTTGAGTGATAACGGTGGTCCATGTAATCATAATGCGTCTATAAATGCCCCATTGAATGGACAAAAAGGGATCCTTTTAGAAGGTGGGATTAGAGTTCCTTTTGTGATTTCATATCCAAAACATTTAAAAAAGGGACAATACGATTTACCAATAACATCATTAGATCTAACACCCACTTTTGTAGCATTAGCGGGAGGAAAAACAACGAAGGAAGATCAATTGGATGGAGTGGATATTTATCCTTACCTCACAAAAGTAAAAAAGGGCAACCCACATGAAACAATGATGTGGAGGTTTACGATCAGTGCTGGTATTCGAAAAGGAAATTGGAAACTAATTCGACTACCAGATCGATTACCGATGTTGTATAATTTGGATAAAGATCCATCTGAGCAAAATGACGTAGCAGACCAACACCGAGAAATGGTAATAGAAATGCTAAAGCAATTAGGGGATTGGGATGTTTCTTGTCCTCAGATATTATATATGGAAGGAGATCGATGGAGAAGAGAGCAAGTTGATTTATATGATACTGAATATCAATTAAAGCAACCAAAAGCCTTGTCAAAGAAATTATAGTTTGGCTACTTATTAATTTTAGGAATGTGAAGGAAGTGATATCAATTTTGAAGTCATTTCCTTTTTTTTATTGAATATTTTGGATGAAAAACTCTAATTTAAAGGTATCAAATTTACAAGATCAATGAACAAACAGACAATGAGGAAATCTCTTTTTATTTACTTAGTGATGAGTCTTTTTTATTCAACAACTTACGGACAAGAACTAATAGAATTATGGGATGAAAAAGATATTCCCAATTATAAATCCACCGCAGAGCGTGAAGATATAGCAAAGCGAGATATTACGTTTATCAGCAAAGTACAAAAGCCAACATTAGAAATATTTTTGCCTTCAGAAAGAAATGCAAACGGCAAAGCAATATTAATATTACCGGGAGGCGGCTATGGAGGTGTAGCCTATGATTGGGAAGGTACAGACTATGCAAAATGGTTGAACGCACAAGGGATTGCAGCTTTTGTATTGAAGTATAGATCGCCTCAAGCAGCGTCTGTCATAGAGTCTTATAAAGCACCCATTCAAGATGCTCAAAGGGCCATTCGATGGATCAAAAGGAATGCACAAAAGCTACATATTAAAAAAGAATTAGTAGGTGTAATGGGTTCTTCAGCAGGTGGGCATCTAGCATCCACATTAGCCACACATTCTACTAGTTATTATGAGGCTACCGATGAAATTGATAAAGAGTCCTTTCAAGTTAGTTTTATGATGCTAATTTATCCTGTTGTTTCTATGAAAAAAGGAATAACACATATGGGTTCTAGAAATAACCTTCTTGGTAAAGAACCAACGAAACAATTAATAGAGCAATTCTCGAATGAAGAGCAGGTGACAGAGAAAACACCTAAAGCTTTTATTGTTCATTCAGCTGATGATGGAGCAGTGCCGGTCCAGAACTCTCTAGTTTTATATGATGCCTTACTGAAGAACAATATCAGTACAGATATGCATCTCTACCCCAAGGGCGGGCATGGTTATGGTTTCGGAAAGTCCAATGCTGATGCTCCAGATTGGACAGCAGTAGCAGAAGGTTGGTTAAATAGCTGGTAGGTAAACCTTAAACAATAGATCTGAGATAGTATAATTCTTTTTAGGCTCAACTTATTAAGAATTATGCTATCTTTTTTTGATTCTGTGCCTATCCATTAAGTAAGAAAAAATGATATTCGATAAACACTTAGAATGAAATGAATATCTTGAAACCAATACTAATTTTTCTGCTACTTGTAGTAACAAGTAAAGGATATAGCCAGAAAAAAGAGAAAAAGACTACCAACGAGCAAAAGGAAATTGCTGACCTAGCCATGAAAATGGAAGGCGGACATAATTCTGGAGACTTACCATGGCGTCTAACATTGAGTAATCCTCTTGAAATGACTGAAAATGCCCAATGGTTTAATAATGCGGGCTTAGGACTTTTTATTCACTGGGGAACCGCTGCGGGCTATTATGGATCTCCATGGGTCATGCGAAGACCTAAAGAAAAAGGGAGTGACCAACCTATGGCATCTTACCAAGAGTATTATGAAAAATCTATCCAAAGGTTTACTGCTGAGAATTACGATCCTTCGCTTTGGATGAATGCTGCAAAAAAGGCAGGTTTTAAATATGTAGTACTTACTGCAAAACATCACGACGGATATACCCTTTGGCCAAGTAAACATACAGACCTTGGTGTTCAAAAGAATTTAGAAGGAAGAGATTTGCTTCAACCATTTGTAAAGGCAGTAAAGAACGAAGGTTTGAAATTAGGCTTCTATTTCTCTGGAGCAGATTGGCACTTGGACAAAGAATATATGTCCTTGATGAAATATAAAGGAAAAGTACTGAACTGGAAGGGTGAATATGTATCAGAAGCTTCGATTCCACCACTTCCGGTGAAAATTCTAAAACAGAAGAAAAAAATTGCTTTTGAATTGATGAAAGCATACACTCCTGATATTTGGTGGTGGGATTCGGGTTTACCCGTTAATTTTAAAGAAACAGCCTTGGCGTATAACCCAGATATGTTATTCAATAATCGAGGAAATGTCTATCATCCAGATTTTGAAAAAGGCCCTTACCCTGGAGCTCATTTTGTTACACCTGAGAACTTTCATATGGTGAAGTGGGAGCATATGAAAAAGCTTAAAGCAAATGGTGTAAAGTGGGAAGTATGTATGAGTTTGAATAAAGGATATGGTTGGTTTTATGAAGGGAAATCCAACAAAAGTGAGTCAATTCGAAATATGGGAGATATACTCTTTGCGATTGCTAGAGTGAGATGTTGGGGAGGAAATGTTCTATTAAACATCAAACCAAGGCCTGATGGCTCGTTGCCAGATGAGAACTATGTGATGTTTAGTAAAATGGAAAGGTGGATGAAACATAGTAGTCAGTCGATTTATGAAGTTGAAGGAACTCATTTTCCAGAACAATCAAATGTACCTATCACTACTTCTTTGGACAAAAAGGTTTGGTATGTTCATGCAAGACCTGGTGAATCGAAATGGCAGAAGGGGCCTTTTTATGAAGGTTGTTCACCAAATCAACCAATAGCCATTCAAAATGTACCTAAAGTCTTGTCTGTAACATTATTGAGAACAGGAGCAAAAGTAAAGTACCAATACAACGATAGGGAATTAATTATTGATAACCCACCAGCAAATAAAGATGGGTTACATGAAGTGATCAAAGTCGTTATTGACCCCAAAAGTGTTGAATAGTTGTTAGGAACAAACATTTTACTAATAAAAAAAAGGAGTTGTCAATTTTGTGATATTATTATGAATATCCATTTCAGCTCCTTTTTACTCAAAATGTCAAATTGCTGATAAACAATCTTTGATTTGACTCTTATGAAACGATCCAATTTTTTAATTACAGCATTACAATGCTTAGTAATAGTGACTTTATTTGGATTTGATTCTCCTCAAGAAGATGTTCTAAACCTTAAAAAGGTGGATGGAGAAACTTATACCACTAACAATTTAACCGTAAATCAGGTAAAACAAGGTGTTGAAATTACTATTCCCAAAGGAAGTAAAGGAGTGATTTCTTTTTCAGCATCTGATGAATATTGGGACCTGACTTCTTATAAATACATGAGTATAGAACTTGAAAATAAATCGGACCAACAAGTGCGATTTGACCCTGTACTCATTTATGACAATCCTAGAAAAAAATACCTTAAGAAAAAAGAAAACCTAAGGAATGAGCATATCGGCTTTATTAATTCAGGAGAGAATTTAGTCTTTAATTGTACGATGATTAGAGATGCGGTAACGAAAAATGATTACCCTCAATCTTCTGATTTTAAAGGGATGAAAGGAATTCCTGAAGGTGTGGTTTTAAATTTTGCTGGGGTAGATGCTTCTCGTATTAAAAAGGTAAATATTGAGTTTCCATCACAAGAGTTTGAAAGAAGGGTAATTTTGAAAAGAGTGTTTAAAAATCAAAATGCTGTTTCAGAAATCTATACCAAAAATAAAGAGGAGTTTTTTCCATTTATCAATGAATATGGACAGTATATTCATGAAAATTGGGAAGGTAAAATTACCAATGATGCTCAGCTAAAAGAAGCACTAGCCAAAGAGGAAGAAGAATTATTAAAATATAGTGGATCTAAGGAATGGGATAAATTTGGTGGCTATAAGTTGGGGCCACAATTAAATAAAACAGGGCACTTTAGAACACAGAAAATAGATGGTAAATGGTGGATCATTGATCCAGAAGGACACCTTTTCTGGTCGAATGGAATAAATGGAGCAGGAAAACTGGAAGTGAAGACACCTATTAAAGGAAGAGAACACTATTTTAAAAACCTTCCTGCGAAAAATGACCCTGAATATGCAAAGTTTTATGATGGTCAAAAATATATGTTCGGAAAGCAGAACCTTTACAAAAAATATGGTGAAAATTCTGAGTTTAAATATATCGATTTCTCTTTAAGAAGAATGAGAAGCTGGGGACTAAATACTCTTGGAGGTTGGTCTGAAGAAAGTATCAATGAACATAAAGAAGAAAATAAATTACCCTACACTGTAATAGTACATGAAACTTATCCAGAAATTCATGAGAAATTTCCTGATGTCTTTAACCCAAAGTGGGAGTCCAATTTGGAAGAGAAATTAAAGAAGAGATTAGAAGGTAAAGCAGATGACCCTTTCTTATTTGGTGTATTTGTTAATAATGAGATCCATTGGAAGAACCCTGCAGGTTTGGCAATCAGTACATTAGAAAAAGGGAAGAAATCTTATGGTAAAGCAGCTTTTGTGAAGCTTTTACAAGATAATTTGAAAGAGATTCATCAATTCAATAAACTTGCTGGAACTAGCTTCTCTAGCTGGGAGGAGCTTTTAAATACATATGTAAAGAAAAAAGAGATCAAGTGGGTGAATATCAGAAAGTATACGGAAGCACATTATAAGAACATGTGCGAGACTTACTTTGGGATATCACAACGTTTGATAAAGAAATATGCTCCCAACACGATGTATATTGGTTGTCGTTGGCATGGTAATCATAAGAACAACATAAATTTAGAAGTGAGTGCAAAGTACCTCGATTTGATGTCGTTCAATGCTTACGAAAATGAAGTGGAACATTATAAGTATCCCTACAAATACATCGATAAGCCTTTTATTATTTCAGAATTCAACTTTGGTGCTTTAGATACGGGTAAGTTTTTTCCAGGGTTGGGATATGCTTCCAACCAACGTAACAGGGGAGAGAAGTACATCAACTTTGTTTCTGGAGCATTAAGAAATCCTCGTTGTGTGGGAACCCATTGGTTTATGTGGGCCAACTCAACAACTGCAGGTAAGGGCAATGGAGAAAATGCTAACTGTGGAGTAGTTTCTGCAACAGATCAGGTTTACTACGAATTAGTAAACTACATGAGACAAATCAACTATAAAATGTATAGTTATCGTTTACAGCAACAGTAATAATGTATTATAAATGATAGAAGGTCTATAAAGTGTTATGAATAGGTTCATAAGTGATCATCATTTACACTTGGACTGAGTATGTTTGTAATGTTCAAAAAGAAAGTAAACAGACTTCACCACAAGTTGAACAGACTTATGGAAAGTTAATAAAATGAGAATTATTAATAGTAATTACATACCATGATGAAAAGGTCAGATATTGTCTGACCTTTTTTGGTTTCTAGACTCATTTTTCATTAAAAGTATAATTTACGCTAATTCAGGTCTGAAATGTGACCGTTGAGCTGATTATTGCTATTTATTGATGATTAATTGTCCTAACAGGTCATAATGAAATAATAAATTTGTTATACAAGGATGCAGAAAACGCTGCTACTTTGTCATTCGATGACTAATTAATTCGGATGAGTTCTTTGAGAGAAGTGTAGCCATATTTTAGGCAAGATTATAAATAATGGGAATATTTTTTTACTCCTTATTTCGTTTGAGGAGGTTTATAGTAGGATTTATTTCTAAGTATGTTATGTGTGACTCACTATATAAGTAGATTAATGAAGACAATTAACAGTAATGGATTTTAAGAATAGACTTCTCGTTTGAGGAGTCTATTTTTCTTTTAAAAATGAGAAAAAGAATCTAAGCTGTAGGTCGAATTCATTGATTTTTCAATTCCCGCACTTTTTTAAAAATGACAAACTAAAGTTCTAATATGCAAAAAGTACTACTACTCTTTTTTGCTTTTTTACCTTCATGGGTATTTGCAGAATATGATCAATCTTTGGAAGCTGAAAAAGCTTTGTTTTCATCTGGTGCAGTTTTGACCACTAACGTTAATGCTTCGGGTGGGGAATTTATGAAAATAGAACCTGATGAATGGATCACTTTTGATATTAATGATATTACCGAAAGCGGTACCTACGCATTGCAGGTCTTTAAATTTAATGGTGGTTCTTCACAGCAAGTAGAAATAAAATCAAATGATAATGATTTTCAAGAATATAACTTGAATCCATCAAATTGGGCATATGTTGGTCCCGCTGTTGCTACACTATTAGAAATCGAACTTAAAGAAGGTGACAATACGATTACTTTTAAAGCAGTTTCAGGTCATACGATTTTGTTAGATAGAATTAGAATCTATCAGGAAAGTGAAAGCTCAATTCCCAAAAGTTATTATTTCAGTGCCGAGGGCGATGATGCAAATGAAGGAACAATGGCATCTCCTTGGAAAACGTTGGCAAAAGCATCACAAATAGCTCAAGACATTAATACAGGCGGATTATTAAAACCCGGAGATCAATTGTTATTTAAAAGAGGTGACACATTTGAAGGAAACTTGATTCTAAAATGTAGCGGAACTGCTTTAGCACCAATAACAATTTCTAGTTATGGTGAAGGTGAATTACCAGTGATTTCAGGTTCTGGAAATATTGACGGAGGAGATTATTTTGAAGCAATGAAGTTGATCAATACTTCTTTTCTAGATATTTCTCACTTATGGATAAAGAACGATAGAAAAAACATGAGTAGATTTTCTTGGGGACATGAAAAGAGCTTTGGAATTCTTGTGGTAGCCAATAATTGGGGAGTGGGGGTTGCTGAAGGTCTAACCTTTCATGATCTAAAATTCTCAGATATTTTTGGAGATTCTTTACCTGAGGACTTTGATGCATTAAACGTAACTGGACTTCGTTTTGAATCGGATAGTAATAAGGTAGATAAGGAAATAACCATTAGAGATGTTTTAATTGAAGATTGTTTCTTTACAAACATAGGAAAAGCAGGAGTATGGTCTATCCACAAAGGAAAAACAACCGAAGAAGATAGCGTTAACAGGTCGATTAATTTTGTGATCAGAAATAATGAATTTCAGAAAACTGGAGGCTCTGGAGTTATTCTATCTAAGGTCCATAATGCATTGGTAGAAAATAACCTTTTCGACCATACGGGGTATAGCACTGAAGAGGAACCAAGATTGGTAGGTAGAGGAAGTGGAATGTGGGTGTTTTCTTCGAATAATATTATTGCTCAATACAATGAATCATACAGTGTAAGAGGTCCAAATGATTCTTATGGTTTACATATTGATTTTGGGAATAAAAATATCTTATATCAATACAATTATACAGAAGATTGTGAAGGTGGTTTTGTGGAAATACTAGGAGACAATACCAATGTAGCTTATCGTTTTAATGTTAGTGTGAATGATGGTTTTAGAGATTTTCATGGAAATACACTATGGACTTCCGGTTTTGTGGGCACAACAACTGTAGATGGAATCAAAGTTCAGAGAGAACACATCCCATCAGATAGTGTATATATTTATAATAATACAGTATACATCGATAAGCCTTATACTCCAGATATCACAATGTATAGTAAAAATACATATGTGTACAATAATATTTTTGTTCATGAAGGAGAGGGAAGAATAGGAGATATTATCGAATTAGAAATGGAAGAGGATTTTATAGTTTCCAATAATTTATTCTTTGGTAATGTAAATGAGGACTTCTCTAAATTAGATACAAAAGCATTGATGAAAGATCCTTTATTTAAAGATAAAGGGAAAAGTCAGAAAGAAAATTATCAAATTTTAGAAAAGAGTCCAGTAATCAATGCAGGCCAATCATTTCCTGAACCTTCTTTCTATGTTATAGGGAAAGGTATTTTTAAAGATGTGACACCATTCCCACAGCAGGATATTTTTGGTAACTCGTTAACAGTATCTACTCAAATCCCCAATATTGGAGCAGACAATAACTTCAATACGAATACAATTGTTGAAACACCAGATTATAACGTTTCATTTGGTGATCACTTTACGGAATTGTCTGTTGGAGATGTGATTACTTTAGATCTTATTATCGATCATGAAAAATTAGCGTTAGAAGATTTCGAATTTATTGTTGATGACGAGAATATAGCAACTATCACAAATAACATTCTGATTGCAAAGGCAGAGGGAGAAGTGACGGTAACTGCAATCAATACTTCTTTTAATATTGAGGCATCCATCACATTTTCAATTACAGAAAATAATCAAGTTACATCTACAAACTCTCATGCAACTCAGGTAATGGTTTATCCAAATCCAGCAACAGGTCAATTATCGATTAATACTAGAAATTGGGATGGACCTAAACAGGTGACCATGACCAATCTATTGGGAGTGAATTACCTAATAACAGAGATAAATCAGGTAGATGTCATTAATGTAAGTAGTCTTCCTAGAGGTATTTATGTGCTACAAATTAAGGGATTTAATGATGAGATTTATCGCTCTAAAATAACATTAAAATAAATGTTGTTTATACGCTAATTAACCTATATTTTGTGTCATTTATGTCAATTATTTGTCATGAAATGGTCTAATTTGAGCTCATATAAACTACTTGATTCCAATAATTTTACAATATGATGTTGAATGACCTCTTACTATACAAAATACTACTTAACCATAGAAGATGACTTTACCTTCTATAACAGGAATTCAATATTCAAACTTTTATTACGCATTCGTAATATCTAATAGTATTATGAAGCGGCTATTTTCTTATTTTATTTTATAATGGAATGAAATTTTTTTTACTAAACTTATTGACAATCACATTCCTCTTCAGTTTCACTCAGGCTTCTTTAGCTGAAGATGTAACAGGAGATGTGATCTATGTTGATGCCACAAGTGGTAACGACAGTAATGACGGAACAGAGTTAAGCCCATTAAAATCGCTTACAAAAGCATTAAGTACGGATCACTTACAACAGAAAGTGGCCACTATTATTTATGTGAAAGGTACTTTTACAGAGGATAAGAATATTACGCTTAAAGGGTCTAATAATTCTACTTCTAGATATGATGTTACCATCAAAAGTTGGGGAGATGAACAAGCCGTATTCCAAGGTGATAAAGCATACGGTGCTAGATTTATGAAAATCCAAGTGACAGATATGGTTTTCGAAAATGTTACCATTAGAGACTTTGGAAATGCTGATAATGGAGGAGCCTTATTTATTGATTGGAGTGCCAACGTAGAAATTAGATCTTGTAATATTATTGGTAATAAAGCGCTCTACAATGCGTCAAAAAAAGTAGGTGGTGGAGCCATTCATACTGCAGGTTTCCTAAAAGTATATGATTCTTATTTTGCAGAAAACTTTTCAGAAGATAAAGGAGCGGCAATTAGTGTGGCTTTAAAGGATCTGACAATGGAAAATACATTGATCTATAATAACTCTACGAATGCGGGTGGAACTGAATATGGTGGAGCAATTATGGTTGCTGCTAATGATAAAAATGATGCAAACCTAAAGATGAATAACACTACTATTGTAGGTAATTATTCAAATTTTGCAGCAGGTGGTGCAGCAGGTATCATTTTATTAGACCATAAGAAAGGACCAAAGGTAAATATCCTTGAGTTTAGAAATAACTTACTTTACAATTATGTAGACGGGAAAAGCCAAAATTGGTCAGTCGATTTATTTGCAAAGCAAGCCCGTATTATTGAAGAAGCTCAAAATTTAGAATACAACGTTCTTAATGTAAAAAATGCAACTGTTGAGTTCGGTGAGAATTCAACAAACCAGGTCATCTCAAATATCTTTGATGAGGAGGACCCTGAGCTAATAGTGAAGAATGTAAAAGAACAAATGAAAGTGGGTACCAGCTTAGCAGTGGATGAGAATGGAGCATTTGTCTTACCTAAGAATGATAAAGGTGTATACTATTTACCCATCTACTTTGGTAGTGTAGCGATTGACAATGGATACAATACAGGTACGAATGATATTGTAGGAAACGCAGCGATTGGAGGTGGAAAAGATGTTGGTCAGTATGAATTTTCAGGTTCACCAGCAACTATTAAATTAACATCTGCTAGTGAAATTGAGTATACAGGAGAAGCTATCAATACACCTACTTTCTCTATCGAAGATGAAGGTGGAAACGATATTTCAGGAGAAGTAACTTTAACAGTAACTTATAATGATGGCACTGATTTACCTTTAATGCCAGGAGTTTATACTGTAAAAGCAACATTGGATGTGTTAGAATCAGGTTTTAACGCCGAATTAGTAACTGAGATTACAGTAACAAAACAATCAGCAGCAATTACATTAACTACAGAAGACTTATCAGCTACTTATGATGGTACTGAAAAAACTGTGGGCGTAACATCGGATTATAACTATACGATTACGTACCAAGAAGGTGAAGAAGATCCAACAACCACTGCTCCTGTAAATGCTGGCGAGTATACAGTTGTAGCAAGCATTGACGAAACTTTATACCGAGGTGAAGCAACTGCTACTTTAACCATTGATAAAGCTACGGTTACGCTTTCAGAAACAAGTGCAACAGCTACTTATAATGCTATGGCTCAAAGTTATGGTTTCAAAATTACAGGTGCAGCAGATGAAGATCTAACTGATGTTGTAAATGCAGACGTTACTTACGATTCAGAAACTGAAGTTCCATTTGATGCCAACGCTTATGCAGTGGTAGTGACCGTAAATGATATGAACTACAAGAGTGATGCTACTTTAGAGGGTACTTTTACAATCGAGAAAGCAGATGTTGAGTTTACTGTTGGTGAAGATAAGTCGTTTGTTTATAACGGTGAAAAACAAACTCCAGAGATTACAGTGACACCAGAAGTAGATTTCGATGTGGAAATTTCTGGAGAAGATAACACTTTAGGTATTGATGTCGCTGAATATACTGCCACAGCAACAATTACAGACCCTAACTATGAAGGTAGTGTAGCGGTTGATTATGAAATAACAAAGGCTACAGCAACAATTCAATTATTTGACTTGGTACATCTGAATGATGGAAATGTAAAAGCGGCATCTTATAAAGTACTTGATGGTGATGGTGAGGAAGTGATGGTTACTGTAAACTTAACTTATTCACAAGAAGGCGAAGAAGTAGTAGATCCTAAAGAAGGTGGTGACTATATGGTATATGCTGAAATTGATGATAAAAACTTTGAAGGTAGTAACGAAGCAGAGTTTATCATTTCAAGCAAAATGACTGCTGATATTTCTGTTGAAATTACATCGGTAGTATACAATGGCTCAGCTCAAGCAGTAGTATATTCAGTAGCTGATGAAAGTGAAAATGCAATCGATACCTCTGCGGGTACAGTTACTGTTACTTACAATGATGCAGAAGAGGTGCCATCAGATGCAGGTATATACCAAGTGAAAATTACTTATGAGGATGATACTTACTATGGATTCACTTCATTTGATTTTGAAATTACAAAGCAGGAAGTGACAATTACAAAGGACTTGGATAGCTTCGTGTATAATGAAGCAGTTCAATTACCAACTTATACTTTGTCAATGGATGCATTGAATGTGATGGAAGAATTAACAAGCGGTAATGGTACAGATGCAGGTGATCACCAATTAAAGGTAATGATCAATGAAGTGAACTACCAAGGTGAGTTAATCATTGAATATACAATTGAAAAAGCACCAATTTCAGTGGCGTTATCAGATCTATCTTATGTTTATGATGCTTCAGAAAAAAGTGCAACTGTGGTACTTGGAAAAGAAGGTTTAATGGTAGATGTGATGTATAATGATGTAGCTGATTTACCAATGAATGCTGGAGAATATGCAGTGAAAGCCATGATCAATGAAACCAATTATCAAGGTGAAGCGGAGGCAACATTAACTATTGAAAAAGCAGAAGCAACAGTAGAAGCTGTTGACCTTGCAGTAGATTTTGATGGTCAACCAAAGACTCTATTAGGTACACCAAGTATTGAAGGTCTATCGGTAGTAAGTACTTATAATGGGTCAACAGAAGCACCAACAATTGGTGGAGAGTATGCAGTTGTTACCTCAATTGATGATCAAAACTATCAAGGATCAGCTACTGCAACATTGACAATCAATAAAATTGAAGCAGCATTATCGTTTACTACTTTAGAAGGTAAATACGATGGAACAATGCAATATGCAGAAGCAGCAGGAGAAGTGGAGTTCGAAAGTATTACATACAGCTACATGGTTGGTGAAGAAGAAGCAGAACCAATTAATGTTGGAGAATATACTGTAGTAGCTACTATCAATGACCCTTCTTACTTTGGTAGCCTTGAAGGTACGTTTGTAATCAACAAAGGCACAACAACAATCACTTTCTCGGATTTAGAACATCAGTTTGATTTCGAAGAGAAAGAAGCAACAATTACTACATCAGAAGAAGTAGATGACATCTTTGTGACTTATAATGGTTCAACGTCTCTTCCTACTCTGCCAGGAGAATATGTAGTTGCCGTAGCAGTTATCGATGATAACTATGAAGGTTTTGCTTTAGATACATTAGTGATTTTTGAAGAAGTGTCTGAGCCAACAGCGATTGATGATACAACATTTGGAGTATCAGTATATCCAAACCCTAGTAATGGACAATTCACAGTATCACTAAATGATGTCAACGAAGCTGAACTTTCAGTAATTAACTTATCGGGTGTAGCAGTTTACACATCACATGTTGTACAACAATCTGTAGTAGATTTACAAAATGTGGTATCAGGTGTATACATTGTGAAGCTGGTAAGTGGTGATCAAGTATCGACATCAAAAATCTATATCAAATAGAGAAGAAATAAGACAACGACCGACAAGAAGAAAGGTTACCTAATAAGTTAGGTAGCCTTTCTTTTTTTGAACATAGAAAAGCCTACTTATGAGCACAAAATCTACAATTTAAAGGATGTACAGATTAGTAGTCTATCCTATTGAATCAAAAAATAGATCTTTACCGTTGAAATGAAATAACATGACCATGAGAAAAAATTTATTAAAACTTCTAGCTCTTTTATCGATAGGTGTTGTCACTATTGCGGCAATGGATTACCCATTAACGAAGAAGAAAGCAAAATCACCGAACCTAATTGTAATTATGGTAGATGATATGGGGTGGGAAGATGTTGGTTTTAATGGCTGTAAAGATATCCCTACTCCAAACATTGATAGAATAGCTAAGGAGGGAGTACAGTTTGAACAAGGTTATGTTAGTTTCCCTGTTTGTGGACCTAGTAGAGCGGGTTTCCTAACAGGTAGATATCAAGATAGGTTTGGTTTTACAACGAACCCTTCTATTAATCCAGAGGATGAAAGATGTGGACTTCCAGTAGAGGAAGAAACAATGGCTGAAGTATTAAAAAAGGGAGATTACAATAGTGCAATCATTGGAAAATGGCATATGGGTACTCATTCGAAATTTCACCCATTAAAAAGAGGATTCGACTATTTCTTTGGTTTCTTATCAGGTGGACACCATTACTTACCTGAGTTGTTAACACTAAAAGATTTATCGGAGGTGACGAAAAAGTGGGACTGGTACTCAACAAAAATTAGAGAAAACTATGATGCGGTAGAAGTCGACGATTATTTAACAGACGAATTAACGGATGCTACTATAAGATACATCAACAAGCAAGCGGAAAATGACCAACAATTTATGGTCTATTTGGCATATAATGCTCCTCATGCACCTTTAGAAGCAACAGAAAAATACTTATCAAGATTTGATCATATTGAAAACAAAAGGAGAAAAACATATGCTGCTATGGTAAGTGCAGTAGATGATGGAGTAGGTCGAGTATTAAAGGCTTTAGAAGATAAAGGAATAGATGAGAACACACTAGTTGTCTTTTTATCAGACAATGGAGGATCCAAGAAAAATGCATCCAATAACGGTCCTTTAAGAGGTTTTAAAACGGACATGTTTGAGGGTGGCGTAAGAGTTCCTTTCGCAATGCGTTGGAAAGGCGAATTACCTGAAGGAATGAAGTACGAACATCCTATTTCGTCTTTGGATATAATGGCTACAATCGTTGCTCAGGCTAATATTAAAATAAATAAAGAGCGACCATTAGATGGAGTAGATTTAGTCCCTTATTTAAAAGGAGAAGTTGATGGGATTCCTCATAATTACTTGTTCTGGAGAAAATGGGAGCAAAACTGTA
This sequence comes from Flammeovirga agarivorans, assembly GCF_012641475.1. NCBI lineage: Bacteria > Pseudomonadati > Bacteroidota > Cytophagia > Cytophagales > Flammeovirgaceae > Flammeovirga > Flammeovirga agarivorans. Next base: position 120,027 of record NZ_JABAIL010000008.1, read on the forward strand.
TGGCAGTTCGTCATGGTAACTATAAGCTATTGGCGAACAAAAATATGGAGAGTAACCCTACTGAGCTCTTTGATATCGAAAATGATCCATATGAGACAACAAATATTAAAGGACAGAACAAGAAATTATCCAAAGAATTAATGTCTGAATGGATGAAGTGGAACGACCAACTGAAGGATCGTGTTTTCCCTCGTCTAAACGGTGACAATTGGTGGACGAAACAATAAGATTTATTCTGTGTGATTTACTTTAACTAACTAAAAACTAGGACGAGGAGTGTAGCAATATTATGTATTCTACACTCTTTTTTACGTTAAAGAACTTCTATCGTTAAATGATCAGTCAAAATAGTACTGCGATGTGATGAAAAGGGTCTTATATCACATGTCTTTCTACTCTAAATTTACAAAAAATGAAATGGTGAATTACTGAAATGACTTTTATATGACTAACATTTACTTTCGAACATTAATAATAGGACTTTTTCTATCCATCCCTCTGAAAACGTTATCACAATCTTCAGACAATTATTTACTGAATGGTGATTTCGAGGAAGGTCATTCTGAACAATGGGGTACTTGGTACAATGGAGTTTCCGATGAAGAAGCCTACTCAGGCACTTATTGTGGTTATATCTTTAGTGACACACAAGGAAGTCTATCTCAATCTATCGAATTAAAATCCAATAGCAAATATACCATCACCTTCTGGGCGAAAGCAAAAAGAGCTAGTGATCAGGTAAGGGTGATTATGAAGGTAAATGGGAATTCAGTGATCAATAAAATTATTACAATGACAACTTCCTATCAACAATATACAGAGACGTTTTCTACAGACGATGTAGAGGAAATTAGTCAACTTTCTTTTTACAAGTTTGTAGATGTAGATAAAGAGATCTATATCGATGAGGTTACTTTAGTAGAAACAGAAGAAACATTACCTCAAGTAAGAACGGTTGCTATTCAGAATATTTCCCAACCATTAGTGGGGCTAGAGTATCAACTGCAACACATTATTATACCTGGATGGGAAGATCCTGGGACTATTTCTTGGGAAGTTTCAAACGAAAATGCAGAAGTAGATCCAACTGGTTTACTGACTACTCTTGATGCAGGTGATGTGACAGTAACGACATCTTACAGTAATTTTCCAACATTAAAAAGTACCATCGATTTATCGATCAAGGGGTATGAGTCTCATATTTATTATGTTGATGCTTCTAATGGTAATGATACTGCTGACGGGATAACGAAAGAGACAGCATGGAAATCTTTAGATAAAGTAAACAGTAGATCTTTTGTTCCGGGAGATAAAATTCTATTTAAAGCAGGAGAAATCTGGGAAGGTCAATTGGAGATAACCACTACAAGAGGCACAGAAGATCATCCTATTCTTTTTTCTAGATATGGTGAAGGAGACAAACCCAAAATTAACGGTTGGGGGAATAAAGACTATACTGTTTTATTAGAAAATGCAGCATATACAGAAGTATCTCACTTTGAAATCACAAATATGGGTAACTCACCCGGAAATCAACGGTATGGAGTAGTAATTTTAGCCAATAATCAAGGAGAAATTTATGGGACCAAAGTAAGACATTTAGCAATTCATGATGTTAATGGTCAATACAGAAAAGCTTTGGGCCATGGTGGAGGTATTCTCTATTATATGATTGGGGAAAATAGATCCAGATTAGTAAATGCAGTGATTGAAAGAAACCATATATATGATGTTGTTAGGAACGGTATTTATGGGAAAACTGGATATGGAAGAGATTATTATACAAAAAATTTATTGGTGAAAAACAATCTGATTGAACGAATCCCCGGAGATGGTATCGTTGCTTTTGGATGTGAAGATGCGGTAATCGAACATAATAACTGTAGGGCATTTACAGACTCCTTACAATATCATAATGATGGAAATAATGCGGCTGCAGGGATTTGGGCATTTAGCTCAAACAATACGATCATTCAATACAACGAAGTGAGTGGTCATAAAGCTCATCATGATGCACAAGGCTATGATTCCGATTTTTATTGTGATGGTACGGTCATTCAATACAATTATTCGCATGATAATGCTGGTGGATTTATTCTAATCTGCTCAGACGGTACAAAGACAAATGGTGGAACGGCAAATACCAATTCAATCGTCCGTTATAATATTAGTGTTAACGATGGATTCAGAACATGGGGATCGAAGAAAAACTATGGTCCCGCAATCCATGTGGCGGGACCAGTGGAGGATGTTCAGATTTATAATAACACCTTCTATTGGCATAAAAAGCCTGAGACATTTGAAAATGAACTTATAGATTTCACCACTTGGGGGCCGGGTACACCAAAAAGATTCGACATCATCAATAATATTTTCTATTCTGAAGAACCTACAAAATTTATCTATGGTATTGGTGAAGATGTAGTATTTGACAACAATGCCTACTTCGGAGAAATGACTGTTCCTAATGATAAAAATGCAATCGTTGGAGATCCACAATTTAAAACTACGGGAGCATCGGAAGTGCTAGACTATATTTTACAAGAAGATAGCCCGTTGATCAGCAAAGGTAAATTGGTCAGCAATAATGGTGGACAGGACTTCTTTCAGACATTTGTATCAAGTATACGTCAACCTAATGTTGGTGCATATAATGGTGCAGGAGAAAATCCCATTTATAATGGAGGTATTGAAGAAGAAACAGAAGATGACCTTCCATTTGATCCTGATAAAGAGGAAGAAACCCCTGTTGATCCTGAAGAACCTACCGATCCCGATCCAACAGATCCGGAAAATGAATTGCCAACTGCAATACATCCAGAAAAAGGAGTGTCGATAATTCTAAAACCCAATTATAATGTGGAGAACACACTAACGATTGGTTTTGGCAACACGTACCAAAATGTTTCAATCAATATATATAGTATTACAGGAGAGGTACTTTTGTCTTCGTTTTATGAGAATGTACAGAATAATCTTCAAATAAATGTTCAAGGAATATTACCAGGGATGTATGTAACAGAGGTGGTTACAAATGAAGGAAGAGTGACCAAGAAGTTCTTAAAGAGATGATCATTATTTAATGAAAAGATCTATGGTAACATTTTGGTTAAAAGCGAATTAATATGATGAATAAGACTACACCTTTCTTTATATTTCTATTTTTTAGCATCTCAGTTTTTGGTCAAGTTTCTACATCCCCCAATATCATTGTGATTATGTTGGACGATCTAGGGTACGCAGATCTTGGTTTCCATGGCTGTAAAGACATTCAGACTCCTAATATGGATCGATTGGCTGCACAAGGAGTGACTTTTAGTAGTGCATATACCTCTTATCCTGTATGTGGTCCTAGTAGAGCTGGTTTTATTACGGGTAGGTACCAGCAAAGATTTGGTTTCGAGCGTAATCCCCAGTACACTACTGAAGATGATAATATGGGACTTCCATTAACAGAAGATACATTTGCCGATATCATGAAAACGGCAGGGTATCATTCTACAATTATTGGGAAATGGCACTTGGGAGCCACAGAAAAATTACATCCTTTAAACAGAGGTTTTGATGAGTTTTTTGGCCATCTAGGTGGTGGTCATTCTTATTTCCCTGAAAAGTATACTATACAATATCCCCATCAAGCTTCTACGGAGAGTGAAAGCTATAGAACATGGATACAAAGAGATTTCGAGCCAGTTAAGGTATCTGATTATCTCACTAAAGAATTTTCTAAGGAAGCGGTAAGGTATATTGAAAGGAATAAAGACAACCCCTTCTTTATGTTTTTATCATATAATGCACCACACACACCCTTAGAAGCCCCACAAGAGTACTTAGATAAGTATGCTTCAATTGTAGATAATGATAGAAGAACGTATGCAGCAATGGTTGATGTTGTAGATGAAGGTGTCGGGCAAATACTAGATAAACTAGAAGAGTTAGCAATAGATGAGAATACCATCATTTTCTTACTGTCAGATAATGGAGGTCCTGAGGCACAAAATGCTTCAGATAATGGTGTCCTTAGAGGAGGTAAGAGCAGTGTGACTGAAGGAGGATACAGAGTACCTTTTCTGATGTCTTGGAAAGGTGAAATTACACCACAAAGTTATGATAAACCAATAAGTGCGTTGGATATCTTGGCTACTTCAGCAGCAGTATCAAATGCAAAGCTTGATCCTGAAAAGCCTCTAGATGGAGTCAATTTAGTGCCATTTCTAACAGGAGAAAGAACAGGAGAACCCCATGATGCGATTTACCTAAGAAAATTTGATAATAATAAATACACCATCAGAAAAGGAGATTATAAGCTGATGGTTACAGGAAATCGACAATGGCCCAATGATCTATACAATCTTAAAGATGATATTAGCGAAACCAAAAGCTTAGTTTCCACTCATAAAGATCTTGTCAAAGAAATGGAAGAAGATTTATATGCTTGGGAAAAGGAACTTATATACCCTACTTTTTTAGGTCTAATTCATATTGATGCAAAAGCGAGACAAATCATAGATTTTCCTGCTATCGCTGACCGAAATATGTTAGAAAGAACTTTTAAATTAGAAGTTCAAGCAAGCTCATATTTACCTGTTGATATTAATATATTAAAAGGAGATGCTACTGTTTCTGGAAATGAGCTAACGGTAAATCAGGCAGGTGAAATTGAAATAGAAGTACAACAATCAGGAGATGAGCATCATGAATCAGCAGAAGCTGTAAAACAGTCTTTCTATATCACAAAAGTAGAACAAGAAATAACGATTTTACCTATTGAAGATAAAACAACAGCTGATGATTCGTTTGCAGTAGAGGCTTCTACAACTTCTGGATATCCATTGAAATATACCATTGATGGGCCAGCTACTATAGAGGGGAATATGATCACATTAGATATTGCGATAGGTAAGGTGACAGTCACAGCTTCACAAGAAGGTGATCATATTTATCACCCGGCAACATCCACTATTTCCTTCCAATTGAGTTTAGTAAATAATCAAGAACAAGAGGGAAGTAAATCAGAAGATGATAAAGTGACCTCATTTGATAGTAGCAGTACTGAATTAACACTATTTCCAAATCCTACTCCATCGGAGCTACATATTAAGGCTGATTTTAAAGTAACAGAATTAATAGTGCAAGATATAAATGGTCGAATCCTAGTAAAGGAATTGAACACCAATACTATTGATGTCTCAAAACTTATTGCTGGGACCTATTTCTTGATGATTAATAACCAACTCAATATACGCTTTAATAAGCACTAGATCCTTATAGTCAAAATAGTACTTAACTAGGGTAAACAAATGCTAACAAGAGACTTAAAAGAGTAGTAGGTTTACATAAAGTGTATTAAACACACAAAAAAACATTTTTTTACTAACACCTTCTTTTTGAATTAGATGATGATAAGAATTTTACTCAACAAAATTACAGCTATCTGTGCTTTTCTCGCTATCGTAGCTCTCCAAGGAAAGGCTTTTGCTCAAGACGCATTTTATGTAGATGCAGAAATTGGTGAAGACTTAATCTCTGAAACAATTGATGATGAAGAGATCATTTATGGTTTAACACCAGAACATCCTTTTAAAACATTAGGCTTTATCCTTTACCACACAACAAGTATTGGAGAAGGGAAAGAAGGAGCCTATACAGGAGAATACTCGAATTTAACGGAGATCAATATTTATATTAAAGGTATTGCAAAAGTAGACAATCAGACAATTTCTGGAGGTTCAAAAATGTATACGTTTTATGGTGAAGGAGCAGATAAAACATTCTTACAGCCAACGGACGAATACGATAATACAGTACAAGGTTTAGTATTTAATACCACTGCTGTTCTTCATGATCTTACACTAAGAAATTATAATTCCACCGTTAATGGTCCTGCAATAAAAATTAACCCTACAGGAGCCGGTACTTTGAATAATGTCAACGTAATTGACAATTATGGGAGTAACAATGGTGGAGCAATCTACTCTTCGGGTGAATTGTATATTAATAACTCGTTTTTTGCAAGAAACCAGACAAAATCGAATGGTTCCGCAGTGCATGTTAATGAAGGAACGCTAGAAATAATCAACTCTTTATTTACATTAAATAACCTGTACCAAACAAGTTGGACTGCAGGAACGATAAATGTCGCTCCTCCTGTAGATAAAACGGCTACGTTTAAAATGGTCAACAGTACAGTGTTTAATAACAGTAGTGATGGTACAGGTGGTGCAGGTATAAACCTAAGTGATAAAAATGGGAAGCTAACTTCTGTTGAAATTATCAATACCGTTGCTTTTAATAACTATAACCTGAAGAACAGTTGGTACAAAAGTATTAACTGGGATACTAAAGGTGAAGATGATACCTACGACCTGTTGGTACTGAAAAATAATATTGTAGAAACAACAAGTTTTGGTGATTCTTTTAAAGCCGAAGATCAGAATGTTATTGGTGGTGATATCGAATCATTAAAGTTTGGTGATAATATAGAGGTTGCAGCAAACGGAGTACAATTTATTCCTGTTTTAGCTGGAAGTGTATTAGAGGATGCAGCAAATATGATGTATGCCCCTGAAAAAGATATGATTGGTAATCTACAATCGGGTGATAGTAGAGATATTGGTGCTATTGAGTACCAGGTTCCTGCATCAGAATTGTATGTGGATAGTCAAAATGGTTTAGACACGAATAGTGGTTCAATGGATATGCCATTACAATCTTTTAATAAGGCATTGACATTATTGAATGGTTCAACAGGCGTAACAATTTTTGTAAAAGGGACATTCAATGACCAATCTTTAGAAATTGCAGAAGGGAGTGATATAACGATTAAAGGATGGGACGGACAGGCTGTATTTGCAGGTTCTGGAACAGGCAAATTCTTATCTGTATTGGGAAGTGTGACCTTAGATCAAATTACTGTAAAAGATTATTTATCCGCCGATGGTGGTGGAGCTATCAACGTTCTTTCAACAGGTAGTTTAGTAGTAAAGAACTGTAACTTTATCAATAACCAAGCGATTAATGGAGAAGAATCCTTAAATGGAGGTGCAATTGTAAGTGGTGGTATATTGGAAGTTTATAACTCTTACTTTGGCGAAAATAGAGCATTCAATAGAGGAGGAGCTATCGCAGTCTCTACAGGTTCATTTACTATGAAAAATACCACTGTTCATAAAAACACAACTGCTAAAGGTGGTGGTGCAGTAGCTGTTTTTGCTAACTCAACAAGAAATACAGATTTAATACTTGAGAACAATACTTTTACTGCAAACTATAATTACTTAGGAGAAGAAACAGTTGGAGGAGCTACAGGTTTATGGTTAAGTCATGGTACCAATGGTTACCTTTTAAATCTTATTAATGTAAGCAATAACTTATTGTACAATTATGTATGGCAAGTCAGCGATGGGTGGCAATTGGATATTTTTGTGAGTTCAGGTAGTAACGTGATCAATGCAAATACAACTACTTTTAGAAATAACCTTTTCCATACTGTAAATGCAGTTTTCCAAATGCCTACAGCCGGTAACAACACACAAGCTTCCAATGCGGATGGTGTAGAAGTTATTGATAAAATAAAAGTTGCAACAACTCTTTCTACCAATCAGCTTGGAGTACATTTTATAGAAATTACTGAGGGTAGTGTTGCAGTAGATGCTGGTATTAATGATTTCGGTACTGCAACTGATATATTAGGTAAAGAAGTGAACGGCACAAGAGATATAGGGGTATTCGAACTAAATGGTATCGATACAAGAGAGCCGGTTTTAATCACATTAAATACAGCCGACGTTGTCTATACTGGTGAAGAAGTAATGTTGGATTTCACAGTTTTAGATGACCAAGATAACGATATTACAGAAAGTGTATCTCTTATGGTTAAGTATAATGGTAAAGATGAAATGCCATTAAATGCAGGAAACTACAACATCGTAGCTACAGTAGATGAAGCCATGTATTCCGGTCAATTAGAGACCACTTTTGTTATTGAAAAGGCGGAAGGTGAAATCACAATTTCTGATGATGACTTATCAGTTGAATATAATGGAAATACTCAGGAGGTGAATGTAGTAACTGATTTTCAATATTCTATTTTATATGTTGATGAGCTGAATAATGAATCATCGGAAGCTCCAATGAATGCAGGAGATTATGACGTAACAGTTGAAATTGTTGATGAAAACTATCAGGGAGATTTCTCTTCAACTTATACTATTACGCAAAGAGCTGTAACCATTGAAGAAGTAAGTTCAACACCTTCATATACAGGTGAAGCTATAGCTTTTCAATATGTAGTTAAAGATGGAGATGATAATGATATTTCTGATCAAGTAAATACGGTAACAACTTATGATATGTCTGAGACAGTACCATCAGATGCTGGAACATATGCTGTTGTAGTCACTGTTGTGGATGATAATAACTTCTCAGAAAATACTTTGAGCACTAATTTCACTATCACCCCTGCAACAGTCACTTTTGCAGTAGGTGAAACCACATTTACCTACAATGGAGAAGAACAAATACCTACGGTGACCCCAAGTATTGAAGTAGCTTTAAATCAAACAGTAACTGGAGATGCATCAGAAAGTATAAATGCTGGTAGTTATACGTTAACAACAACTATTAATGATGACAATTATACAGGATCAGATGTAAGTAACTTTGTGATTAATAAAGCTACAGCTAAAATTGAAATTTCAGATTTAACTTTTATCCATGATGGTAATGCAAAAGCAGTTACTGTTATAATCAAGGATAATGAAGGTCAGGATTTAGATGTAAATTACGATATCACTTACAAACAAAATGATGAAGAAATTTTGCCTATTGAGGTAGGAGAGTATGATGTAACCGTTATGATAACTGATGATAATTATGAAGGTACAGAAACGGCCACATTAGAAATCACGGAGAAGATGATTGCTTATATTACAGCAACAACATCAACTACATATAATGGTGAGGCCCAACCAATCGTTTATGAAATTAAAGATGCTGAAGGAACACTAATTTCTGTAGATCAAGTGGATATTACTTACGATAGTGAAACAGACGTTCCAACCAACGCTGATACATATGATGTAAATATCAGTATTACGGATGATATGTATGCCGGTAATGCCGATTTCTCTTATACGATTCATAAAGCAGAAGTTCAGTTTACAGTAGGTGCAGAAACTTTTACTTACACAGGCGAACTTCAAACTCCTGAGGTCACAACCAACGTTAATGGTATAGCAGCGATCACTGAACTTACTGCAGGTAATGGTATTGATGCCGGTTCACATACACTCTCTTTATCGGTAGATGATCAAAATTATGAAGGTTCGGATGAAGTGACTTATTCAATTGGTAAAGCAGCTGTGGACATTTCGGTGTCGGGATTAAATCATACATATGATATGACAGAAAAAGAAGCTACCGTTACAACTGATATGGATAATTTAGAAATGACGGTGACGTACAATGACTCTGAAGAGTTACCAATGAATGCAGGATCTTATGAGGTTGTCGCAACAATTGTAGACGATAATTATGAAGGGTCAACGACGGTATCTTTAGTGATCTCTAAAGCAATAGCGACGATCACCCTATCAGATTTAGTACATGATTTCGATGGTACTTCTAAATCAGCAACTGCAACATCAGATGTTGAAGGATTGGAAGTAACAGTAACCTATGATGGAGAAACTGAGGCTCCAATGGAAGCTGGAGAGTACGAAGTAGTAGCAAATATTGAAGATGCTAATTATGAGGGTACAGCAACAGAAACTCTCGTAATTAATGCAGTAACGGAAGAAGAACCACCATTGTCTGCAGCAGATGATCTATTTGGTGTAAGTGTTTATCCAAACCCAAATACCGGTCAGTTTACTATTGATGTAGGTACATCAAACCCTACAAGTATTTCGATTTACACAGTAAGTGGTGTTGAGGTGTATAGTACAGAATTGGTGAATAGCAAAGTCATCACTCTTCCTTCAAATGCTAAAGGAGTATTAATTGTAAAAATGATTAGCGGAGATAAATCTTCAATTGAGAAGATATATGTAAAATAAAATGTGTATTTAAGTTCAACGAAGCTTCCAGTAATTGGGGGCTTCGTTTTTTTAAAAGGATTGATACATTCCGAATATTGGAAAGAAATGATGAAAAATAAAACACAGTAAATCCATCGAGAGGATAATTTAATAGTGATACAAAAAAGAGGTTATTGAGAAAGTAACCTCTTTTTTGGTATTTATTCGGAAGCATTTGACTTCAATTTGGTAATACTAACTTTAATTACTCCCGTTATACTAATCGAACGTCATCCAAACTAAAACCACATTTCAGGATGGCTTCAGAATTTACCTATCATTAATTTTAATAACCAACTTTTAAAAATGAGAAAAATCTTACTATTCGGATTGTCTATTGTTTTGTTGTCATCTTGTGGAAGTGATGATTTGGGACCTATTGGCGGAATTGATAAGGATGATCCTATCGAAGGAATTCCTCCAACAGATGGAGACGGTAATGGTTCAGACAAAGACGGTGATACTGATATTGGAATTAGACCTCCAGTAGTAGACCCAGAAGCACCGGAAGAGCCTATCGACCCTGATTTTGGTAACCCAGGTGGAGATGACGATATCATTGTATCTCCTGTAATTGGTACAGCAAAAAGAATTAGCGATGATAATCTTGACCTTCAAGTTACTTTGAATAATGAAATTGTACCAAGAACAGCAGAACGTTTCGAAAGTCAAAAAGAGGTCTATTACATTTATAAAGGAGAAAAATATATTGATAGAGGATTTACAGGTAACACATGGGAGATGATCTCAAAAACTACTAGACAAGTAATTTATATCGATATAAGTAATGGTAATATTACTAGAAAGCTTTAAAGAATTAATAACCCTTTACCCAGACATCTCGAAAAGTTAAAGAGGTGTACGTATACTATTTATTCAGCCTACTTCCTAAATGGAGTAGGCTTTTTTGTATATCTAAGGGTTTGTAAGCACAAAAAGGAAGCGAAGGTAAATAAATCACCTTGCTTCCTTTTATTTATATTAAAAACTTCTCGAGAGGTCATATGACCTAAACATGATAATACATCTGGAGGGAACCTTACTTTTAGATATACATTACCTCACCTTCGAAGTTTATCAATTTTATTAGATAATTAGTCTAACTCAACTACTTCGTCGTCGATTACTAATTGTACGAATTCGAATTCTGAAGTTAAGTCTTGGAATGATGGAGTGAATTTCTCATCGATATCGAATACGAAACCTTTAGATAAACCGTTCTCGATTGAGAAAGTTTTGTCTTTGTGACCATCTAATGTCCATTGGTGGAATTCACCAGTTCTTTCACCTTGAGAGTTTACTTCTACAACTTCGATTTTGATAACTACGAACGCACCTGTTACAGCTTCAACGTCAGTGAAGTCAAATCCGATAGCGAAGATATCGTTAGGCATTTGGTTTTCTACTGGAATACCTTCTACTTTACCGATTTTCTTACCTTGCTTGTTGTATACAGTAAATTCAGCACCAAGTCTCCAGTTTTCGTTTGGAGATTCGAAAGCGATACCTACAGCGATACGACCGTTTTGAGGCATCATTACGAATGGATCAAGAACTGTTGCAGAGTTAACATCTTGAGATTGAGTTCCTGATAAGAAGTTAACGATTGGCTCTCTTTGCTCACGCATGTAATCTAAAACAGCTTCACCGTTGTACTCAGATAATTGATCGATGTGGATTGGCTCTCCAACTGCTACTTCATGACCTGCAGGAATAACTGCTGGGTAGTCTGCGTAGAAGTCGTTGTAACCGTAAGGAATGTCTTTTAATAATTGGTTTACTGGGTCGTAAGAATAACCACGAGCAGCAACACCGTTTTGTGAAACGTGAACGTTAATGTTAGCATAATCTACAGTTACGTCGTCAGTTTCTTGACCTGCAGCTCTAGAAACACCACCCATGATAAATGAAGTTGGTAATTCTGATAGAGACTGTGAAGGAATTACGTTTTCTTGATCAGCTCCTGGAGTCATTAATGATTCTTGTGGGTTACATGCAATTGCACCTAACGCGATTGAAGCTACACCTAATTTAGCAAGTAAATTGTTTTTCATTTTTAAAAAAAATTAAAAGTATTTGTTATAATTAATATGTTTGAGTCGCTTTCTTTAACTTACTCTGGGTTATTATTTTTGAAGATTATTAGAGCTGTTATTGAAAACTTAATTACTATAACGCCACTTTTTAGGGTTGGACATACGAATAGTGTTTGTCTGTTTTCAATTTCTGTCTTTTGAAGAAAAAACATCATTTATTGCTATTAATGAGTTATTTTAAGGAAGGAATCATTCATTTATAATCAAATGATGAGATAAGAACTTAAAGAAGAAATAAAAAAGAAGCTTACTTTTAGTGATGAATAATTACGTTTTCGGGAATTATATCTTTTTGGGTTTTTCTGCCTACTTCAATTGATTACCTTTGTGATTCATCCAGCATGATAAACTACAAACAGTACTCATCAGAAGAAGAACATTTTTGATCTCAATCTGTTTACTGTCTATATAAGAGAACAATCAAACTTTATACAATGCTTACTGTAGAAAATATCGAAAAGGAGATTCAGGAATTAAGGAATGAACTCTCTAACCATGCGTTATATAAAAACTTAAAAGAGGTAGAAGATATCAAAGTTTTTATGGAGCATCATGTTTTTGCTGTATGGGATTTTATGTCCCTTTTAAAAGCATTACAACAGCAGCTTACAAATGTCACATTCCCTTGGACACCACCTGCCAATCCTGCCGTAGCAAGATTTATCAATGAAATCGTTTGTGGAGAGGAAAGTGATATCAATGAGTTGGGTGAACCAAAGAGTCATTATGAAATGTATTTGGATGCAATGGCTCAAGTGTCAGCTAACACTGCTCCTATCTTCCAATTCGTAAATGAAATTCAAAACGGGGTATCAGTAGAAGAGGCATTAAAAAATACTGGAATCGATCAACGAGTAGCAGCTTTTGTCAACTATACATTTTCTGTAATCCATACCAATAAAACGCATTTGGTTGCATCTGCTTTTACATTTGGTAGGGAAGATGTTATTCCAGATATGTTCTTTGAAATCTTAAAGAATACAGAGGAACAGGAAAAGTATAATAAGGTAATCTATTACCTAAAAAGACATATAGAGCTAGATGGTGATGAGCATGGTCCATTGTCCTTACAAATGGTGACAGAACTTTGTGGAGATGACCCAATAAAATGGGAAGAAACTTTAGCAACAGCTAAGGAGGCTTTGAAAAAAAGAATAGAACTTTGGGATGCAATTAATGATCTCATAAAAGAGAATCAACCTGAAGAAGCGATGGCATAAAAAAAAGCGTCAACCACTTATTATCAATAGGGTTGACGCTTTTATTTTTATTGTCTTTCTAAACGGACTTTTAGTTTGGGAGCTGCATTATTATCTATATCAATAGAGATGCCTTTGGAGATACCGTTTTCTATTTTGAAACGTTCATCCAATTGACCATCCAAAGTCCAGGATTTGGTATCGCTTTCGTTTTCAGTATTGATCAATGAAACATCAATAATTACAAAGGCTCCAGTAGTGGCAAGGGGGTCTGTAAAGTCTAAACCTACACCGTATTCATTTCTACTAGAGGTAGTTTCTATGTCATCCGAGTTTACTGTAAAAATCTCTTTTCCATGTTTGTTATACACTTTCATGATGGCAGAAATATAATATTTAGTGGAAGGAGCGTTATATGATATTCCAACGATTATACGACCATTTTTAGCATGCATATTAAATACATCTAATGTTGTATTTGCATCAACATTTTGGTATTGTACCTCTGATCGGAAATTCATTATTGCTTCTTTTTCATTCCTTATTTGTTCTATAATAGAAGCTGAACTAAAGTAGGACATATCATCTTCATGAACTAAAGAAGCAGTGGCAACCTGGTGGCCTTCTGGAATTGGAGCTAAATACTCAGACCAAAATGAATTTTCACCAACTGGTACATTCATAAGCATTAATTCCTTTTCATCATAATAATATTCATCAGGAGTTTGACCATTGTGTTCATCATAAACAACAATTAAGTCCCGATTAAAAAGAATTTGGTCTTCAGCCCTTTGTCTTCCTTCTATATCATACATCTTAATCAAGAAGTCTGCTTTAAGGTTAACAGCATCGATTTGTTCAGCAGGACCCATAGGAAATCCTGGAATTGTATCTTGTTCTACTAAAGTAGAATCTACAGGGGTTGTGGCAATACTATCATTTAGTGTAGAATCGGTGTCCGCTACATTATTGGGTATAGTGTCGCTGATAATATCAGTATTATCTTCTATTGGTGCTTTCTCAACAGTCTCACAAGAATAGACTAGAAAACCACAAAAAAGTATATTGGCTACATATAGTAATTTCGTCTTCATCGAATAAAAAAATTTCGTAATCTTTCTTCTTACGATCGTATGCTTAATCCTTTATTCAAAATATGGTTATTAGTTTATGAAAAAAGAGAGTAGAGTAATGCCTAAAAAAGAGGTGTTCTATTAAAAGTCTCTTTTTGATAACAATTCAGCCTTTTTCGACAAACAAAATCGGATTATGTAATTTTTGTGTCGATAAATAAAAATGGAATAGGCTAGAAACAAAGTATACTATACTGTGATTCATAGTTTTACAATCTACTTTTTTAACTCAATAACTAACCAATTTTTTTAACTGACCGATGATTTTTTAGCCCATCAATTTTTTTGCTTTGTTAAGATGATGATAGTTTAAAGATGTAAAGATTTTAGACAGCCATTTCAATATTGAGATGGCTGTCTTTTTATATATAATTCTATCCTATAAAATGTTTAATTCTTAAGATGCTTAAGAAAGAAAATAAACAAACAGAGTACAACAAATATTACTAGAGGAGACCAACTCCAAAATATGATCTTATTATTTACAAAATGTTGATAATAAGAGAATTTATTCTTTCTAGCATGGATAAATTCAAGAATCAAATGTATTAAGAAGAACCATACTAGAAATAATATCTGAAAGTAGAAACTGAGTAAGCCCAGTGTAACAAAAGGTCGAGAATTAGAACCTAATATATGATATTGAAGGATAGGGATAGTCATCATGGACAGCGAAAAGCATTGTAAAAAGGCAATGCTAATCCGCCTTACATCCATTAGTCTTTCATTGAGATGTTTAACTTTCCACATGATCAAGAGCTATTTTTTGAGCAGCTTTTCTTTTTCCTCTAAAGAATAAATAGAGATTGATAAAAAGCATAATTCCCAAATAGATCGAAAACCCTCCAACCTTATAGCTTAGTTCTTCTACCAATTTCTGATAACTTGACTCTCTGTCAAGATTCATTTCAATGATATGCAAAGCACATCCAATGTTTAGTAAATAAAAACCTGTTTCAAATAAGCGATTCGTTGATAGAGCAATTTCTGAGCGTCCGCGGAAAATATCTAACATAAAAACTCTACTATTTTTAAAGAGAGACCTTGCCACAAATATTGTAAGGGCAAATACGGTGGGGATATAGATGAGGTAACCAATTAGTGCTTTTGAATTTTCCATAATGATTAGATTAAGAGATTTAAAATAGTTTGTGAATGTAATTTTTGATGATGTATATATTCATATAATGAAGTAGGCCAATAACCAGAACGATAACACCAATTTTATTAGAGATGGTAATGATTAACTCTTCAATACTATTGATGTTATTCCAGGAAATAATAGTGATTGCTGCATAACCAATATTTAATAGATAGTAACCTATCAATAACATTTTATTGATTTGTACAGATAACTCTTCTTTTCCTTTTAAGTAGCTTTTGGCAAATACATTTCCGTTATCGTAACAGACTTTACCTACTTTCACAATAATGAATATGACGCATATCAAATAGATGAAATACCCATAAATGTTGTAATTCATATTTGTGAACTTTTGAAGTTTCAGAAATTATTGAAACTTTAGAATAAAATTTTTTACTTTAATATTTTCATAATCAATTTGCTTAACCAATTTTCTTTGTATTGAGTAACCTTATCCACAAGACTATCAGCTTTTGATACAAAATCGTGTAGCTTTTCTGTCTGAGAGACAAATTCCTTTTCAGCAATAGAATCGTTAGTTTCAATAGTAGAAACCTCTTTTAACATTCTAATTGCAGGTTGTAATTCTCTTCGACTTCTTTCTTTAGCAATCGTCACTGCCAATCGGTCCAAATTCTTTTCGGTTGTAAAGAATTCTTTTCGTTCACCAGATTTTGTTTCCTTAAAAACGATACCCCAGTCAATTAAAGCTCGAATGTTCATCGATGCATTCCCTCTAGAAATTTGAAGTTCACTCATAATCTCTTCTATCGAAAGTGCTTCGGTAGAGATCATTAAAAGTGCCTGGATTTGAGCCATAGTTTTATTTATGCCCCATTGTGAACCCAAAGCTCCCCAAGTTTGAATGTACTTATTTTTTGCTTCTTCAAATTTCATATTTCAAATATATATAAAGTTTTTAAAGTTTCAGAAAAAATTGAAACTTTATTTCTAGATCATAATCTACTAGATACAAAAAAGAGCTTAATACCCTTATAATGCTCATTTAATGGTATGATTTAATCACTTTTCACTAAACAAAATCGGATTATGAAATTTTTCTGTCAATAAATAAAAGTAGAAAGGGCAAGAAACAGGGTATACTATATTGAGATTCATTGTTTTACAATCTACTTTTTTAACTCAATAATTAACTAATTTTTTTAACTGACCGATGATTTTTTAGCCCATCAATTTTTTGCTTTGTTAAGATGATGATAGTTTAAAGATGTAAAGAATCTGAGGAAGCCGTTTCTTATTTGGAATGGCTTCCTTTTTTTATACCACAATATCAAATGGCATAAATTAAAATAATATCTTATATTGTTTACTATCAGTGATTAACGAGTATTTATTTAACTGCAATAACACAACATTTTAAAATGAATAGTATCCACCCAAAATTAGTTATTAGTGCCTTTTTATTCTCTATGTTCATATTTTCATGTGGTCAGAAAAGCAATTACCACGATGAATTGGCCAAAAAACACGATCAATTTGAAAAGGATCATGCACAAATGGAAAAGGCACATGAGAAAATGGAACAAGACCATCAAAAAATGATCGATGAGCATATGTCAGTGATGAGTGAAGATGATACACTCCATATAAAAATGGAAAATGATCATAATGCAATTATAATCGAGCACAAGGAAATTGTTGAAAGGCATATCGAACTAGTGGCCAATCATGAAGCCCTAGAACAGAAACATGAAAATGGATCTATGAGTGAAGAGGAGGTGAAGGCAGACCATGTTAAGATGGAAAAAGAACATAACCAAATCAAAGCCGATCACAAGAGATTAGATGAGAGTCATGCGAAGATGATGCAAGACCATAAAAATATGATCGACGATCATCAATCAAAATAGAAAAGAAAGAAGAGTATGTTTTCTAGTGAGGCATACTCTTTTTTTATGTTAAAAAGAAAAGCTTGCCTCATATCCAAAATGGATACAAAGCAAGCTTCTAGCAAAGTTGTAAATAGATAATGAATAATTTCTAAATACTAATTTTTGATGATCTCAACACCTTGTGCATTGGAGAAAGTACCTTTATAGCTACTCCACATATCTACAGTGTTGAATTGCCCTGTGTTTCCAGCATCACCACGTTGTCTTTCTACCGCCTCTTGGTAGTTGGTAGTGTTAGAAGACATTTCGTTATTAGGATAATCAAAACGTCTCGAACGAACATAAGATGTTGAACCTGGAGAATGGAAAGGAACTTTCTTGATTCCTACTGGATCTGGTAAATCCTGACCTGCGATATATAATGGTCTGATATCTTCAGTATATACTGGGATGTCTAAGAATTCATATTGATCTCTATCTAATACAGGAGTTACAAACGATGGTAGGTGAGTTCTATTCCAAAGTGAGAATGTAGAGATACCATTACCAATTTGAGATACCCAAGCTTGGTAAATGATGTTATCTAATTTATTTGTTGAGGAATTAAATGCTTGCAATTCTGCACTTACATAATCAGCCATTGCACCATCATAAGAATAACCTTGATCTCCAGAAGTCTCTCTATATACTTGCATTGCTGCTTCAGCATATTCCTGACCTGGATAGAACACTTGGTATTTCTTGAAAGCATCTCTAATACCCGCTTCGAAGTGAGTGGCAGAATTGCCACCTACTAAACCTTTTTCAATCGCTTCAGCAATTAAAAAATGAACTTCATCAGAACCCATAATAATGGTAGGAGATAATGGGTTTAAGATCGTTTCGTTGTTTAGTGATGCTAACGTAAATTTATCAGCACCACGTAATGGTAGTTCACTAGGATATGCAGTTGAATCTGTTGTATTAACTCTAGCAAAATAATCAGCATTAATAATTGTAGCGTCGTCAGCGTTTCCACTAGCTTCAAAAGCAAACATGGCGATTTGTCCATCTTGATCACCCATACGAGTACCTCTTAATGAAACAGGCTTAACAGCTTCACCCCATTCTTCAGCCATTTCAAATGGATCGAAGTTTTCTGTAGGGTAAATCATTTTACTTGGTGCTTGTGAGTAGTCATGCACACCAGCTACATAAAATAAACGAGGATCTTTACGAGATTGCATCGACTTTAAAGAAGTCTCACTTATGTAACCGTAAGCGAAACCACCTACCTGAGATGTCATTGCAGCACCAGCGCCATTCATATGTTGTCCCCAAGGACCACCATTTAATGAGTGCTCTAATTTTGCTGATTCATTTAATGTTGAGATATAACCTGCACTATGGTTAAATGCTTCTTGGAATACCTCACTAGCTCTTTCAGCATTGCCTTCAGACATAAATAATGCAATCTTCATTAGCATAGAGTTGGCTAATCTTTTCCAAGCAGCGGCATCACCTCTATAGTAGAAGTCATCAGTAAATGTCTCACCTTTATCCATCATATCACGACCAGCTTTTAAGTCTGTAATCATTTGTTCGAATACAGCTTCTTGGCTATCGTATTTAGGATATAAAATATGCTCAACATATCCTTTCCCTGCTTCTGCATAAGGGATGTCTCCGTAAAGTTGAGTCACCTTCATCATGTCAATCACTTTGACAATTTTTACTTGACCTAATTGTGCAGTCTCAGGAGCAAGTTTTGTTTCTAGGTCAGTGACATTCTTTAATACATCCTTAAAGATGTTGTTCCAAGCCCATTCTTTGTAAGAAGTACTGAACGCTTCACCAGATGCATACAAGTTACCTGTTGCTTGAGACATCGGGCCTGTCATAATAATATTTGTTCTCCAGCTTTCACCGCCATCCGTATAAGGTTTATTTTGGATGTGAGTGAATTGGTACTTAGGATCCATTTCACTAGAAGCCCAAGGGTCATTGTTCATTTCTTCGAACTTCTGAGTACATGAGAACATAGACACTGCCAATACAGCACCAACAATATATTTATTGAATTTCATAACTATTTTCTATTTGAAACTAAAGTGATGTAAGAGGATTAGAATTTAGCATTAAGCTTGAAACCGAATGTCTGTGGTAGAGGGTAAGAACCCACTTCCATACCTTGAGCATTACCGTAAGCAAAAGATGCTGCTGGATCAATGTTCTCTGTTTTCTTCCATAAGTAGCAAACGTTGTTGGCTACGAAAGAAACTCTTAGATCTTGCATCTTAAGGTTGCTAATCATCACTTTAGGGAATGTATAACCAAATGATAATTCACTGATTCTGATGTATGAAGCATCATAGATAAACTCTTCGTCTACACCAGAAGTTGCTTGGTAGTAGTTCTGAATATCTTGTGAGTTAGTGAAACCTGTGAAGGCTGTACCATCTTCATATACCATATTTCCAGGGTTGTAGGTACCAGTGTTATGCATTTGGTTTCTACCGTCTGCAGTATCTTGGTGCTTACCATTGGAGTACATTTGAGCATTTGTTTGAGAGTAAAGGTCACCACCGAATTTACCTTCAATCACGATACCCAATGTGAAGTTTTTATATTGGAAGTTGTTGATCCAACCGGCCATCCAAGGTTGAACAGAATTACCAATTTGTTGGTAACCGTCTTCTACTTGAGGAATACCATCTTCGTTTACAATGATATTACCGTTGTCATCTCTTCTATATGCTGTACCATAAATGGCACCGTAAGGTTGACCCGGAGCAGCTACAATGTTTACAGGACCTTCACCAATTAAGTACTGATTTACCTCATCCGTTAATGAAATTACTTCGTTTTGGTTGTAAGCCATGTTGATTTGTGAATGCCAGTTGAAGTTCTCTTTTCTAACAACATTAATACCTAAAGCTATTTCAACACCTTTGTTGGCAATTTCACCTGCGTTAATGATCGCATCTTCATATCCTGATGATTCTGGAATACGCACCTTCATGATTTGATCTTTTGACATTGAGTTGTAGTACGTTACATCAAGGTTAACGATGTCATCAAACATTCTTAGGTTGAAACCTAGTTCGTAAGAAGTTTGCATTGATGGTTTTAAAGCAGAGTTATTAATTGTGTTACCTTTAATACCACCTGTTTGTAAACCGTCTTGAGAGTTACCATCGATCTCATAGTTTTGATATAACATGTAAGGATCAGTATCTGAACCTACTTTTGCCCATGATGCTCTTACTTTACCGAAAGTTAACCAGTCTGGAGTATCCCAATCCATATCAGAGAATACCCATGAACCACTGATTGAAGGGTAGAAGTACGAATTGTTATCTAATGGTAGAGTAGATGACCAGTCATTACGACCTGATACGTCTAGGAATAAGTAACCATCATAACCAATAGAAGCTGTTCCGTATACTGATGCAATCGCTTTTTCATAAGCACTGTAGTACATAAATCTATCAGAACCAGACATCGGGTTTTGTTGTAATGGATCTGAGAAATTTGATGAACCTGTATCAGAATATTGTCTTTGAATGTGCATGTATGAAGTACCAACATTGGCAACCACATCGAACTTACCAAACTTGTTGTCGTAAGTTAACATGCCATCAAAGTTGTCTTCTCTCTCTAATTGTGTTCTTTCATAAGCACGGCCACCTGAGTATTGAGGCGTGTATAATGGGTCAACAGAATAAGCTCTCCATGAAGTATAGTCAGTACCTGCTCTACCCATCACTTTTAAGTGGTCAGTGATATCGTACGTTAATGAAGCCATACCCATAAAACGGTCTTTTGTATCTTCATAAGACACCTCATTCATTGTCCAGTAAGGGTTGTTGTTGTTTTGGTCATAACCAACTGGGCGTCCGTTTTCATCTTTGTAATCCTTCATCCAATTTACATCATAAGAATTTGGAATCGCAGCTAGGTAGCCCATATAGTTGTAACCGTTGTTACCCATATACGGTCTGTTTTTGGCATCTTCTTTCACATAGTTGGCTCTTGCATCTAAGTGAAGTTTGTCATTTAAATCAGAAGTACCTCTCAAACTGAAAGTGTTTCTGTCGTACCCTTGGTTGTCCACGTTACCATTGTTACTCATATTTGAATAAGAGAAACGTACTGAGCTAGATTCAGTGTTTTTTGTCAATGCAACGTTAGTGTTAGCAGTATATGATGGTTTGAAAAGTGCATCGTAGTTATCATAGAATTTTACTTCTCTTTCCTGACCGTCATAGTAAGCATTTGTTGTCATGCCTGGCGTTACCTTTGGACCCCACATACCAAAATCATCTTTTGGAGAAGCTGGGAAAGCTCCGTTTGTACCATGTGCATATTGTTCCTGGTTATCTGGAGTGATACCAAAAGTAGAGATAGTAGAAGCATGTGAGAAGTCCACACCTAAACCTTGGTTTCCACCTTTACCAGATTTTGTTGTAATCATGATTACACCATTGATACCTCTTGAACCATAAATTGCTGTCGCTGCAGGTCCTTTCAGTACAGACATTGATTCAATATCTTCTGGGTTGATACCCGAAAGACCATCACCAGTATCTACACCGCCATTGTCTTTGTCATTGGCATTTTCGTAGTTGTTGTTGTTTAATGGAATACCATCGACAACGTAAAGCGGTTGGTTTGAACCATCTAAGATAGCATTACCACGAATAACAACATTGGAAGATGAACCTGGACCACCACCAACTTGATTAATTTGAACACCAGCTACTTTACCTGAAAGTGAGTTCATCACATTGGCAGAGTTAGGTACAGATCCAAGATCGTCACCTGTAACCTCCTGAACGGCATAACCAAGAGAACGTTCTTCTCTCTTAACACCTAAACCGACAACCACAACTTCTTCCATTTGTGTTGCATCCATATCCAACGAAATGTTTAATACAGATTGGTTGCCTACATTTACTTTTTTTGATTGATAACCGATGTAAGAGACTTCTAACACCGTTTCGTCTGTTACCATTAATGAGAATTTACCATCGAAATCTGTAATGGTACCTGTAGTTGTTCCTTGTATTTTAATACTTGCACCAACAAGCGGATCTCCATTACCGGCATCTTTGATTGAACCACTAACACTGCGTTCTTGAGCAGAAACAGTGTTACTCATAAGGAGAACAGAACAAAATAGAATAATAAAATGTAATAATCGTCTCATTTTTGTTTTGCGAAGTGAAATAAAAAATTTAGTCTACTAATTTATGTTTGTCATACAACTATACTATTTAAGTGTATTGATGACACAAATGTATCGAAGGTTTTTAAATATTTGCAACATAATGCACGACTTTATCTGTTAATCAATGCAAATACATGCAAAAACATGCAGTGATTGGCGATTTTATATTTAAAAAAAATAGATTCGGAGATAAAATATCTTAATTATTTGCAAGTAATTTACGGTTTTCATGAGTGTGCCTGTTTTTGGGTTATGCATATTCACATTGTTTTTAGTGGTTTTGTTAATAGAGGTAACTCACTTATTGTTAAGTGTATATAGTGTTATTTAAAATATGATTAACATCAAACTAAAAAGACCCAAAATCACGAATTTATGCAGCATTTACAGGCTAATTTGATGTTGATTTTGCCTGTTTATGCTTGTTTATTAAAAAATGTAGGTATTATTAAGATTTTTTTTGTTAGAGAAAGGTAATTTGTATTAAAGTTTAATTTTATGTTGTGCGTGTTTATGCATGTTGCTACGTTTGTAATGTAAACAAAACACTTATATACTTCAGAAGAATAAAAGTAACATTATAAAACCATTTAATTTAACTAGAATAAAGTATGATAAAACACTACATTATCTAAACTACGTTTCTAACTTTTTATCATTCTACACTATTCAATTGCCTGATCACCATTTGTTGATCTAGAATGTAATGTTAGTTCATTTATTACTTAAATAGGGCACTACCGCCTTTTTATGACTTTACTATACTAATCTAATTCTATTATCATATCATGAATAAATTTTTCTTGGTGCTGATCAGCATGTTTATGCTTTCGGCGGGGGCTTCCTATGCCCAAGAAAGAACCATTACAGGTACTGTAACTGATGCTGTCGACCAAGCACCACTACCTGGGGTTAATATCTTAATAAAAGGAACTTCAAGCGGTGCTGTTACCGATTTTGATGGTAATTTCACTGTTCAAGTTCAAGAAGGACAAGATGTCTTATCTTTTTCATTTATAGGTTATAAGACGATTGATTTTAATATCGCAAACTCAGACCATGTCGATATCGCTCTTGAAGCAGATGCTGAAGAACTTGAAGAGGTAGTAGTTACCGCTTTAGGTATTAAAAGAGAGGAAAGATCGCTAGGTTATGCGGTATCTGAAGTGAAATCTGAGCAATTAGGTGAAAATTCATCAGCCAACTTAATGAACTCATTAAATGGTAAAGTTGCTGGTGTTCAAGTTACTCCGGTTTCAGGACCAGCTTCGTCATCTAATGTTGTTATTCGTGGTAACGCAGTACTTTCGGGAAGTAACCAACCATTATATGTTGTTGATGGTGTTCCGATGAGTAACTCGACTTTCGAAAATGCCGACGATATGGACAATGGAGGTATCGATACAGGTGATGGTTTGTCATCTATCAACCCTGATGATATCGAATCGATGTCAGTATTAAAAGGACCTGCAGCAACGGCTCTATATGGTACCAGAGCCATCAACGGTGTGATCTTAATCACAACAAAATCAGGTGAGAATAGAAAAGGATTAGGTATTGATTTCTCTACAGGTGTAAACTTCGATTTAGTAGGGATCACTCCAACAATGCAAAACCAATATGCACACGGTACAATGGGACAATTCCCAACAGATCCAAAATCAACGGATGGTACTAGAATGTGGGGTCCAAAAGTGACACCAGGTATGACAACGGATAAGTTCTATGATGGCCAGACAAGAGAAGTAAAACACTACAATATTTACGATCAATTCTACAAGCCAGGTGTAACTTTTAACAATAGTATCTCATTGACTGGTGGAAACGAAACTTCCAATGTACGTTTCTCTTACTCAAACATGAACAACAGTGGTAACGTTGAAAATTCGACATTTAACAGACACACTTTCAACGTTAGAGGTACTACAAAATTAATGAATGATAAGTTAACTTTAGATACAAGGGTAACTTATACTCACCAAGAGGCAAATAACCGTATGGCAATGGGTAACTCCATTTATAACTACCAAAATGCATTAATGGGTATTCCTAATACTATCAGCATGGATTGGATGAGTAACTACAAAGATGCCAACGGTAGACCGATTGGTTACAATGAGAGAAACTCTAACCCATACTGGACGATGAACGAAGTGCAGAACATGGATAAGCAAGACAGAATGTTAGGTATGTTAAGCTTAAACTATCAGTTTAACGAAGCATTAAACTTAGTTGTTCGTGGTGGTACTGACGTTACTTCATTTAGACAAAATACTTTAGATCCGCTTTATACTCCATTGTATGAGCAAGGTAGAGCTTACGAAAGAACAAACCTACAGACTGAAAACAACATGGATTTCTTATTACAATACAGTAAGAAGTTCGGTAATTTCGACATTAATGCAACTGCTGGTGGTTCATACATGCACCAATTACATGATATGACAGATATTGGTTCATCAAACTTCACTTCTGAAGATTTACAAAACCCGCAAGCTGGTTCTGATAGGTTTATCTCATTAAATAGATATGAAAGAGCGATTGCTTCTGTATATGCTACAGCATCAATTGGTTATAAAGGTTTCTTATTCTTAGATGTATCAGGTCGTAATGACTGGTCTTCAACACTACCTTTAAACAATAACTCATACTTCTATCCATCAGTAAGTGGTTCATGGGTATTCTCAGACATGGACTGGACGATGCCTGATTGGTTATCATTCGGTAAAGTTAGAGCATCATGGGCACAAGTAGGTTCTGATACAGACCCTTATAGCTTACACTTACAATACATGGTGAACGGTAACCCTGGTGGATATCCAAACAATGGATGGTCAATGGGTGGTATTGATGGAAATGTTATTCCTAACCAGAATCTAAAGCCTTCAATGTCTAACTCTTATGAATTCGGTTTAGACTTAAGATTATTCAACAACAAAGTTGGATTTGATATCGCATACTATAACCAAAGAGCAACAGACCAAATTTTAGGTGTTGATGTTTCTAGTGGTTCAGGATTTAGCCAAGCATTAATTAACGCTGGTGAGATTCAAAACAAAGGTGTGGAAGTAATGATTAATTACTCACCAATTCAAAAAGACAACTTCCGTTGGGATATGATGGTAACAGCAGCATACAACCAAAACGAAGTAGTTTCTTTAACAGAAGGTGTTGAGTCTTACTTGTTAATGCCTACTACAGGATCTGTATCAGTACAAGCAATCCCAGGTGAATCATATGGTGTGATTATGGGTAAAACATATACAAGAGATAATTCGGGTAATATCGTAGTAGATGAAAACGGTTTACCAGTAGTATCGGATGAAGTATCAGAAATTGGTAACGCGATTCAACCTTGGATGGCAGGATGGAGAAACACATTCACTTATAAGAATGTATCACTTTCAGTACTAATCGATGGTAAATTCGGTGGTCAGATTTACTCACAAACAAATGCTTCGATGTATGCTAACGGTAAGCATGAGGAAACACTTGTGGGTAGAGACGAGTATTACCAAGGCGGTCACTGGAATCCAGGCAACCTAGTTACTTCAGATGGACAACCTTACACAGGTTCTGTAGATCCGGAACAATATTATAGAAGAGTAGCAACAATCGATGAGCAATTCGTATCTGATGCATCATTCATTAAGCTAAGAGAAGTTTCAATTTCTTACAGACTACCAGCGAAGTCTTTAGAGAAAACACCATTTAGAAACTTATCGCTTACTGCTTATGGTAACAACTTAGGTTACTTATGGAGAAATACGGATAACATCGATCCAGAGGCATCATTTACTTCAGGAAACGGTCAAGGTATTGAATATTTCAATATGCCTTTACCAAGAACATTTGGCTTCAAATTAAATGCTAACTTCTAATCAGATACTATCATGAAAAAAATTATAAAATATGCAGCATTAGCTGGTGCATTACTTTTCTCAACTGCTTGTACTGATATGTTCAGAGAAATGAACGATAACGATTATACAAGTGGGGATATGGACCCTAAATACCAGTTCACTTTTATTCAAGCAAAAGTGTTCTCTAGTGGTCACGAAGGGTTTAGAGGAAACCTGATTATGGCTGGACCAATGTCTGGTGTAACTGCTAACCCTCAGTATAATCAAGGACAGGGTTTTAATAGAAATGATTCTTACACAGAAGCTACTTGGACATTGATTTACAATGATATCGCTAAAAACATAGAGGATATCAGAGTTCGTCTAGAAGCTCAAATGGAAGCTGAAGGTGTAGAGAATAAAGGTAAGTTAGCTCAAGTAGCGATTGTAAGAGTAATCAACTACTTAAGAGCAACATCAATATATGGTGATGTTCCTTATTCTGAGGCAGGTAAAGGATATTCTGAAGGGATTTTATACCCAGCGTATGACCCACAAAAAGATATCTTTGAAGCCATGGTTGTTGAATTAAAAGCAGCAAGAGAAAACATTAGTGAAGGAGCGTTATTTACTGAAGATTTCTATTATGGTGGTGATGCTGACTCTTGGGAGCGTTTATGTAACTCATTACTAATGAAGATTGGTATTTACATGTCTGCAGGTGACCCTGCAAGAGGTAAGGAGATCTTTGCAGAAGCTTTTAATACCAACAAATATATCGATGGTTTATCACAATCAGCAGTGTTAGGGCACAACGAAAGTGATGGTCCTTGGGGACAAACAGTGAACGGTTCTGGAGTTGCCAATGAAGGTAGAGTAGGTGGACAATCTTATCAGTTTATCTCAGACCAAGCGTTAGTATCAATGCAGAAGTTAGAAGACCCTCGTATTTTCTGGGTAGCTTCTCATATCGATAACTCTGGTTCATCAACAGCAGCGTTTACAGACGTTAGTGCTTATACAGATTTTGATCCATTTGCTTATGATACTTCAGAAGGAAAAGAGTTCCAAAAGATTCACTTCAGAGGTAGTAGAGAGGGAGATAGACCTGACGGTAACAGAGGTGTTTATGTAATTGATGACCAAGTGATGTATACTGCCTTAACTATTACAGGTAAGGATGAAGATGGTGATTATGTAAATAATATGCATTACAAATTTAAAGATGGCGGTCAGTACTCTCAATTAGTTGCTGTAAACCCTTCTACTATCTTAAATGCAACATCACCAACAATGGTATTAGCTTCTGATGAAGTACACTTTATGATTGCAGAAGCAGCAGAAAGAGGTTGGATTAATGCAGATGTTGTACAACACTTTAGAACAGGTGTAGAGCAAGCCATTAAGAAGTATCCAAACTTCTACCAAGGTCAAGATTATGTAACATCATTTGTTGATCTATATAAATCACAGACGAACCCTTCTTATTTATGGGATGTGGCAGTAGAAGATTATATCAGTAGAGTAGTAGCTAACTTCGGTCAGGAAGGTAACCGTTTAGAGGATATTGTTTATCAACACTGGTTATCTCAAATTGGAAATGGATATAATGCCTTCGCATTGTGGAATAGAACTCACCTGCCTAGCATAGTACATGCAAATATGGGTGGAGATCATAAAAATGTGACTATTCCTACTTATAACGAAGATCCACTAATGGAAGAAGATGCGGCTCCAACAGGAACTACTGACGTAGAATTACACTCTGGAGGTGTAACAAACGGTATTCGCCCTGCAAGATTCCCTTATCCAAATAGAGAGTTTACTGTAAACCCTACAAACGTAAATAGTGCAATCAGTAATCAAGAAAGTGGTAATCCTTCAGGTGATTTTATTACGGCAAAACAATTTATGAGTTTTAAATAGAAGATGGTTTTTAAATGAGCCAATTTTACCCCTCAGAAGGTAAAAAAACAGCTTAGAATAATTCATGTTTTTAAGGAGTTAGATAATTTGTCTAACTCCTTTTTCATTCATTCAAGAATCTATTGTATTAGAAGACAAAAATCACCCTATTCCGAACCAATATTTAGTGTCTAAGTGTTTTATTATCAGCTCTAAAGACCTGTGAAAATGAAATACCTAGTTTTACTTATTATATCAATACCGTTCATTGCCTGTGAACCGTATCAAGACATTTCTATCAATGAAATGAGGAACACTAATGTCATTAGTTCATCCAATTGGACGGTAACAAATGCTACTTATTATACAAATTTTGATCATGTTGATCGTTCATACTCATCTTCCTTAGATCATGGACCCGGAGAAGTAGCCGTTAACTTCGATGTTGAGGCTAAAGTAGATGGATCTATGAGTTGGCATACACAGCAAAGTTTAGAATCTTCATATATCTCACATTTTTTCACTATTGAAGATCCTATTTTTTTCAATTCAACGGAACACCTATTGAATTGGTCTTACAAAGAAATCTTATCTAAAAATACCATCGAACATTACCAAGCAGGTGTGCTAACGGTAGGGCCTACAAGAATAAGAACTAGGGTGTATGATGATGAGCCTGAAAAAGTTTTTTGCTATATGGAAGAAAATTTAAGGTTCGAAGGTAGAACATATCGCTATAGAATTGAGTTTTGGTTAGAAAAGACGAATTGACAAAGTATTTACCCTTAATTATTGAAATAAATGAAATTCCTATCTAACCTCTCAATTACAATTTTAATAATTCTTCTTTGCGTTTCTTGTGATACTAATGAAGAACCTAATATCTCTACACTAACATTAGAAAGCACCAACAACTTTGATGTAAATACAACTTTTAAAGATACTGCAGGAGGTTTTGAAGATGATAAAATCTATGTTAGTTTTTCTGTAAAGACACCCTCTAGAATAAATTCTGCACACTTAAAGGTATTAGTCAATAATACTGAAGCTGAAGTAATTGATCTACTTGATCTGCCTGCAAACTTAATTGCACAATTAACCGTGGTAAATCAGCGTAGTACGACAAATGTTCCCATTGGTAATAATTTATTAGGCCAAAGTGAAGCAATTTTTACTTTGGATGGCTATATCATAAATGCAGTATTGTCTTATACAGGCTTAGTTACTCTTCGGTTTATGTTTGAAGATGAGATCGGCAATGCCAATCACTTGGATGTGAAATTTGACCTTGTTGCAGACCCTGCGGATGGCAGGTTTTTTCTAAGTGGTAATTCATGGAATGTAGAAAATGCTCATTTATACACAACAAGTAATGGGACGGATTGGTTGGGGCCGTTTCCTGTTGAGTTAGATTATTCTATGGTTTTCACAGGAAGTAGTACCTTTAATTGGTTCGTAGATTCTTCATTACATAATTATGTATCAGAAAATTTTCAAACCACTCAAGACCCTTTGTTTTTGCAAAATGGGGAATACCATGGTACATGGAGTTGGGAAAGTGGAGAACAGTCAGATAGAGCAGATATTTACAATGGAATGGTTCGTTTACAATTGGATGCCCAAACGGTCTATCAATTTATGACTCAACACAACGAGGAAGGAGATTCCATGTGGGTAGAACATGAAGGTCCAATCAATGTAGATGGATCACAATATTTAATAGAATACCTTTTATTAAAAGAGTAAATGCAGATAAAATTAACGGGCAACGTGGTAGTGCATCTCAACAATACCTGAAGGGTGGTTTTTACAAAAGGTGAGTTCAAAAGTTGTTGTCTTACCAAAAGGTGAAAATAGAGGGACACCATTGCCTAATACAATAGGAGCAATAAATAATCGAAGTTCATCTATTAAACTATTATCTTGTAATAGTGCATTTACTTTACCTCCACCAATCAACCAAATATCTTTATCCGATGGTTGGTTTTTTAGAGACCTTATGGTTCCCATTACATCATCAGCAATGAAATCTACATTGTCATCTTTTCTGGTTTCAGTATTTTTTGTGATGACATAATTTATTTTTCCTTTATATGGAAACTCCTTGCCACTATTCTTTAATTTCTGATAAGTAGTATTTCCCATAATTGTGGTATCAATCCCCTGATAGAATTCAGTAAACCCATACTCTTCATGTGTTTCTTTCTGAAGTTCTTCAAGCCATTCTGTACTACCTTTAGAATTGGCAATTTTACCATCAATACTCATTGTAACAAAAGATATGATTTTTCGCATGGGTTAGTTTTGGGGGGTCGATTGGTGAAATAATAACTATTAACAATTTAATAAATTTAAACGGTAAAAATAAAATTGAATTTTAAAGAACTTTTATCGTTAATAGTTGTTCTTATTATGTTGCTGTTTAGCTCATTACCCAAATAATGTAAAGTCTTTGATTTGAACTATTAAAGGAATGTGAATAAAAGTATATTTTACACTATTTATCGAACAAAATCATTGATCTTACGTATATAAAACCTATATTAATTACAGAAATTACTTAAAAACATATATACATGAAGCCACTTAAAATAGGATCTATTCAATTATTACCAATCGCACAAGTAGGAATTGTATTAACATTCGTACTTTTAGGTTTAGCTGCATACATTAAGTCTTACTTTTTAGCTCAGGGTTTTGATATCCCTCAGAGGTATTACATATATGTTCCGGTAATTATATTCAGTAGCATTTGGCCTTTTATGATCAGTAGAGGAATTGAGCCAAACCCTGAATTTGAAACAGAAAATTAAAAGTTTTTCAACAATAGATTTAAAGAGCGGTATTTCTTATTAATGAAATATCGCTCTTTTTTTATTCCGTTTTCTTTTTCCTTTTCAAGTCAGTGTAAAGTGATGGTAGAGTAATTTCTCTAGAAACAACCAAAAGCCTTAATAGTATTATTATTGAAATGGGAATGAGTTGATACAAACCGTCACCAAAACCAAAATAATGCATCACTAGAAAAATAGCAGAACCCAAAATACTGATGGTGGCATAGATCTCTTTGTGGAAAATATAGGGGATCTCATTTACTAGAATATCTCTGGATACACCGCCAAATGCTCCAGTGATCACTCCCAAAATAATACAAATACTATAGCTGAGATTATAATTCAGTCCTACCTGAACCCCTGCAATTGTAAAAAGGCCCAAACCAATAGTGTCAAAAAGCATTAAATGCTTTCTTAGTAATTCTAACCTTTCTTGAAAAACCATTGCTGTGATAGCTCCACCAATGATAAAGTAGATATAGGTAGGATCATCAATCCAAAATACATCTCTACCTTCTATTAATGTATCTCTAAGGGTACCTCCGCCAACGGATGTAACAAAGGCCACGATGACCACTCCAAAGGCATCTAACCTTTTATTCATAGCGACCAGAGCTCCAGATATGCCAAAGGCAAATGTACCTACAACTCCAATGTAATAGATGATTTCTTCCAAATACGTATGTTATTATGTCTAATTGATGTATTAAAAATATCATTTTAAAAATATTCTATCATCAAAATTCTAAAATTTTAATAGATATTTATTCAACTTCAATAAACTAAATGTCTGATTTCCTTCAAGCGATGATTGATAAGTTAGATTATCAATTTTTATATACACTTTAGGTCCTTTTTTGTTAGCTTTGTAGACTAAATTTTAGAGCAGGAAAGTAGCATGGCATACATCATATACGATACGGAGACCACAGGTTTACCGAAAAACTTTAACGCACCCATATCAGATCTTGAAAATTGGCCCCGAGTGGTTCAATTAGCTTGGCAGTTGCATGACGATCATGGTCAACTGATTAAAGCACAAAACCTGATTGTAAAACCTGATGGTTATACAATTCCATTTAATGCGACTAAAGTTCACGGTATTACCACTGAACATGCAATTGAGCATGGTCATCTGTTAAAGGATGTATTGGAGGAGTTCAAAATCGACTTGGCAAAAGCCGATCGACAAGTGGGACACAACCTTCAATTTGATATTAATGTTACAGGAGCAGAATTCTTAAGAGAAGGCATTGAAAGTACAATCACAGAAGTGGAAGTGATTGATACGATGAAGTCTTCGACAGATTTCTGTGCTTTACCAGGAGGTAGAGGTGGTAAATTCAAATCACCAAGCTTAACGGAACTCCATAAAAAACTATTTGGTGTTCCCTTTGCTGATGCCCATGATGCAGCTTATGACGTTGATGCTACCGCTCGATGTTTCTTTGGGTTAATTGAGCATGGCGTTGTTGAGCCGATCAATAATGTACCTGTTGAAGCAGTTGTTTATGAAGCTCCTGTCCTTGATGAGGCCAACTTCGCTTTTAAAGAAAAAAGTAAAGATAAAGGTAGAGGTAAGGTAAGTAAGGAAGAGGGTTTAGCTCGTCTAAAAGATGTTCCTTTTACTCACTTGCATACACATACACAATTCTCCATTCTAAGAGCAACTTGTACCATTGGAGATTTAGTAGCAAAATCTCAAGCAGATGGCTGTACTGCGGTTTGTCTTACAGACCATGGTAACATGTACACTGCTTACCATTTCGTTAGAGATGTTTTAAAAGCAGATTTGAAACCTATTGTAGGTTGTGAGTTTTATTTGGTAAATGATCATAAGAAGAGAAAGTTCACAAGAGATGATCCTGATAGACGTTCTCAGCCGGTATTGATCGCAAAAAATAAGGCAGGGTACCATAATTTAGCAAAGCTATCCTCACAAGGTTTTATCGATGGTGCTTATACAGATAGAGATGGTACTTATGCTCGTATTGATAAAGAACTTCTTCTACAATATAAAGGAGACCTAATTGCAACTACAGGTGGACTGTCTTCTCCTGTAAACAACTTGATCCTGAATGTTGGTGAAGAGCAAGCAGAACAAGAATTTGTATGGTGGTTGGAACAATTCCAAGATGATTTCTACATAGAACTCTGTCGTCATGGATTGGATGAGGAAGACCACGTTAACGAGGTATTATTACGTTTTGCTGAAAAGTATGGTGTAAAGTACTTTGCGGCAAATAATGTTTATTATATAGATGAAGAGGGAGCGTCTGCACATGATATTTTATTATGTGTAAAAGACGGAGAAAAGCAATCTACTCCTATCGGTAGAGGTAGAGGTTTCCGTTTTGGCTTTCCAAACAATCAGTTCTATTTCAAATCTGCTGATGAGATGAAAGAACTGTTCTATGATTTACCTGAGGCGATTGAATGCACACAGGAAATTGTAGATAAAATTGAATCATATAAGCTAGCCAGGGATGTCCTCTTGCCTGCCTTCGATATTCCAGAGGAATTTGTTAATCCAGAGGATGAGAAAGACGGAGGTAAAAGAGGTGAAAATGCCTTTTTACGACACTTGACATATGTCGGGGCGGAAAAAAGATATGGAACAATCACGGATGATATTAGAGAGCGTCTTGACTTCGAATTACAGACCATTGAAAATACAGGCTATCCAGGTTATTTCTTGATTGTACAGGATTTTACCACCGAAGCAAGAAACATGGGGGTTTCTGTAGGGCCAGGTCGTGGTTCAGCAGCAGGATCCGCCGTAGCTTATGCTATTGGTATTACCAATGTAGATCCAATCAAGTATGATCTTCTATTTGAGAGATTCTTGAATCCTGACCGTGTGTCTCTTCCCGATATTGATATTGACTTTGATGATGAAGGTCGTCAGAAGATTATCAACTGGGTAGTGGATAAGTATGGTTTCAACCAAGTATCTCATATTATCACTTATGGTACTATGGCGGCAAAATCTTCAATAAAAGATACTGCCAGAGTAATGGATTTACCATTAAGTGATGCCGATAGAATCGCTAAGCTTGTTCCAGATATGAAACTGAAGAAACTCTTCGGAATGTCTGATGAACAACTAAATGAAAAGTTAAACAGTGAACAAATTGAGATGGCCAATGCTTTAAAAGAGCTATCTCATGAAACAGGTCTGGAAGGACAGGTAGTGAATACAGCAAGAGTATTGGAAGGTTCTGTAAGGAATACCGGTATTCATGCTTGTGGTATTATTATTACTCCAGATGACATCACTAAATTTATTCCTGTAACTACAGCCAAAGATGCAGATCTTTTGGTGACGCAGTTTGATAACTCTGTAGTAGAAAATGCAGGAATGCTAAAAATGGACTTCCTTGGTCTTCGTACACTATCGATCATTAAGGATGCTATTAAGTTAATTAAACAACGACATGGAATAGAAATCGATCCAGACGATATTCCATTGGATGATAGAAAGACATATGAGTTGTATCAAAGAGGAGAGACAAACGGTACTTTCCAGTTTGAATCAGCAGGTATGCAAAAGCACCTTAGATCACTGAAACCCGATGTTTTTGGTGACCTAATTGCCATGAACGCCTTGTATCGTCCAGGTCCTTTAGAATACATTCCAAACTTTATTGCTCGTAAGCATGGAGAAGAGGAAATTGTCTATGATATTCCAAAAATGGATGAGTACCTTGCGGAGACGTATGGTATTACAGTTTACCAAGAGCAAGTAATGCTTCTGTCTCAGTCATTGGCTGGATTTACAAAAGGTGAGGCCGATATGTTACGTAAAGCGATGGGTAAAAAGATCTTCGCCTTACTAGAACAACTGAAGCCTAAATTTATTGAAGGAGGTACTTCTAATGGTCACGATCAGAAAGCATTAGAGAAGGTTTGGACAGACTGGGAAGCCTTTGCAGCTTACGCCTTCAACAAATCTCACTCTACATGTTATTCTGTTGTCGCCTTTCATACGGGTTATTTAAAAGCGAATTACCCTGCAGAGTACATGGCTTCGGTATTAACCCATAACATGAATGATATCAAAAAGGTAACATTCTTTATGGAGGAGTGTAGCCGTATGGGTATCCAAGTGTTAGGACCAGATGTCAACGAATCAGAGTATAAATTCTCAGTAAATGAGAATGGAGCGATTCGTTTCGGATTGGGTGCCGTAAAAGGTGTCGGGACAGGACCGATTAATGCAATTATTGAAGGTCGTCAAGAAAAATCTTACGATTCAATTTTTGATTTCGTTGAAAGAGTAAACCTTAAAGCCGTAAACCGTAAGGTGATGGAAAGTCTAGCTTACGCCGGTTCTTTTGATGATTTTGAATTTCATAGAGCACAATATTTCCATATTCCTGAAGGTGAAAAATTCTCAGGTATTGATCTGATATTAAGATATGGTAACCGTGTGCAGGCAGATAAGTTGTCCGCTCAGGCTTCTTTATTTGGTGCAGCAGGTGGGGCATCTGTGCCTCCTCCGAAAATTCCAGATGTTGAAGAATGGTCAAAACTTGTTGAGCTTCGTTTCGAAAAAGAAGTAGTAGGTTTCTTTATCTCGGGCCATCCATTGGACATGTACCGCATGGAGTTGGAAAACTTCTGTATTCCAATTAAAAACATTGATCTTCATAAACAGCAAGAGATCAAAGTTGGTGGAATGATTACAGAAGCGAAGATTCTTGAAAGTAAGAACGGTAATAAGTTCGGTATTTTCTCTGTTGAAGACTATGACCAAATTACTCAAATGGCTATGTTCGGAGAAGCTTTCAATAAACATAGACATTTCCTTAATGAAGGTGATTTTGTTTGTGTAACAGGAAAAGTAAAAGAGAGCTACAGAAATAAAGGTGTTTGGGAATTAAGCCCACAACGAATTATGGCACTCTCATCTGTAAAAGACCATTTCTGTAAAGGTATCGACTTGTCAGTAGATGTATCCTCTTTGAATGATGATATGATTATGGAGCTAGTCGAAATAGTGGGTGAGCATCAAGGAACAAGAGAAATGTCTTTAGAGGTTTTCTCTAGAGAAGATAATATGGTATTGAACCTATTCTCTAAGTCTTATAAAGTAGATCCATCTACGGAGTTATTAAATAAACTAGATCTCTTGGAAGGAATCGAATATAGAGTATTCTAAAAAAAAGAGAATAAATATTATTATTAAAAGGTAATACTTCACTGTATTGCCTTTTTTATTATTTAATTTTTTTGATTGAGATGTTAAAAGTAAATTCTGATTACATAATTAAGTTTTAAATAATATTTCAGATAATAAAATTCAATAATAATGTAATGATGGTTGCACTGTTATGAGCTATTAATTTCTTGATTTTTCCAATTTTTTGAGATTTTTCAAAAAAATATTGGTGATTCCTATCATTAGATTGAAAATCAGTCAACTGTGAAACTTGTATAAAAGTGTATGTAGGACAAAAATATTATTCTGATTTATTTTTGTAATATAAAATAATATACTGATTAATAAGTGTATTTTCTGACAACTATACTATTAAAATGACTTTTATATAATTATATGAAGATTGCAATACTTGTTTAAAAAAAAGTAATCGTGTATAATTGTATAGTTAATGATACCAGAATTATATCTGTTGCAACAAAAAAAATAACCATGAGCGAAGTAAAAATCGTAGCTGCTGCTGAAGCGGCGTTAACAAAATTAACGAGTTTAAACAAAAAAGGAGAATACGAGCAACAAGTAAACGACCTTACTTGGGTATTAGCTTCTTTCAAAAATGACGGTAACCCTGAAGGTGTATTTCAAAAAGTTGCTGAGGCGAAGTCTGCTTTAGCTGAATTAAAAGCTCAAAAACCGAGAAGCGTAGCTAAGAAGTTAATGGATCAACTAGAAGATGCTTTAGCTTAAGCTAATTTCTTAAAAAGGTATTGTGAAGGTTACCAATTTGGTAGCCTTTTTTTATGTCTAAAATGTAGAGTCTTTGTATATTTAAGCATATTGATGTGACAATTTATATTTTAAATAAACTAGGGAAATGAAAAGATTACTACAAATTATCAGCTTAGTTGCAGCATTATCGATGATGAGCTGTGCTCAAGAATCTTCAGAAGGATGTTGTAAACAAGAATCATGTGCAAATTGTGAAAAATGTAGCAGCGGAGATAAGTCAGAATGTAAAATGGGAAAAGAAGAGGCTGCAATGCACAAATGTTGTAAAGAAAAAGTAGCTAATGGCGAAAAGGCTTGTTGTACAAAAACTTCATAGTTTGAGGCTTAATGCTAAAAATATAAAAAGAGCTCATATGGTAATATATGAGCTCTTTTTTTGTGTTATGTTGTTGAGAAAGAGATTTTACAGTCATCTACATAGGAAATAATCTGTAATTTTTTATATTGAAATACAATTCAAACTCAACACATGCAGAAACTATTATTTTCATTTCTACTTCTATCTATTGTAACATCTCTCTATGCTCAAGAGGAAGAAGAAGAACCTATACAAAAAAATAAACAATTTGAATTTCATTCTTATGGTAGAATAGGAGTGTCTTCTTCTGTCTATGAAGAAAAAGTAGGCTCTCGGTTAAATCTATCAAGTCAAGGAGCAATAGGTGGTAGATTTGAGGAAAACGACTACATTGAAATGACTGTAGTAGCCAACATAGATCGGCTATTTGAAATGGAACCTGAGCAACCTAAGATTAAGTTTGTCTTAACTACACAGTCTTTCTCTGGTGATAATACCTTTATTGCAAATAATACTGTCATCAACTTTGCAGAGATGTATCTTGATGTGAGTGATACCATTTTTAATGTTCCATTAAACTTATGGGTAGGTAGCAGGTATTATAGAGATCGGAATATCGACATGGCTGATTACTGGACCTTTAATAACTTAACAGGTCAGGGGTTCGGACTTACTGTTGGTAATACACAGTTAGCATTTGTGAGCTCTTTGGTACTACAAGATCAACCGAATAACCCCTATGGTGATGAATTGTATGAAGATGGAAGACAAAAGCATATCTTAGCATTACAGCATCGCTACCATCTCAATAAACATAATACCATCAACTTTCTTGGTGAGTATCATTTTACAGGTAAAGACTCTTTAGATGATCCTGTTTTTATAAAAGATAGAGTTAGCGATTTTGGGTTTGTCGTTGGAGCAATGCACTTACACCAAAAAGGTAATTTTCTAAATAATGCATCAATAAGGTATGGTACGAGAATAGCCAATGGACCCGGAGATGATGGATGGTCATCAAGAACGTTTATAAACTTTGGTAACCCTAATCAAACAGGCCAATATATAGGAGCATATGGTCTGAATATAACGGAGAACTTTGTGTGGGATGTCAATCAAAAATGGGGCATTATGGGATATTCAGTTTTCAGGTATGCCATTGGAGCAAGAAATCCAGTTTTTGTGAACGATCAACGACCAAATGAGAAATGGGATTTTACGATCGGATTCAGACCACAGTTATATATTACAGATAAGCTACAGATGATTTTTGAATACCATTATCAGATAAGAGACTTTGAAGAATATTCTAATGGGATTGTAGGGTACAATCCTGGGTTAGGTATGATGAATAAGTTTACCATTGCTCCTGTATATGTTCCTTCAGGAGAAAGAAAACTAATGGCAAGGCCTCACATAAGGTTAGTTTACACATTAGCTTTCTATAATGATGTGGTAAAACAAAACGGACTCTCACAATATTATGAAGCCGGTAATGCTGGAGATTTTGGTCAGTATTTAGGGCTTAAATCAGAATGGTGGTTTTAATCAACAACCATTCTGAAATCAGATTAATACTGTTCATTAAAGTATTTCTTTCCCGAAAAATAAGAGATCAATAATGCTACAATGGCAATTATAGCAGGTAATTGTTCGTTGTCATTTACTGCAATATGTGCAGTGGCAGCTAGTACTAAGTCAAAGAAAAAACCTGCATATGCCCATTCTTTGAGGCGTAAATTGGAGCGGGACCATATGGCAACGAGTCCAAGTATTTTTAAGCCTGCTAATGGATAAATGATGTACGTTGGATACCCAAGTTTAGTAAATGCCTCTTGTATCATTTCATTATGTAAAAAGTACATAGAAGCAGAAAAAACCATGATTAACGACAGGAATCCTGTACTAACTAGATATGTAATTTTAGTTTTTTCATAGATAAGTGTGGATAGTAAAAAAGGTAGATTTTTCAACCTACCTTTAATAATTATAATTCAATAGTATCTCCAACTGTAGGAAGTACTAATTTTTTGCCTTTCTTATTATAAAGATCAATAGCTTTTTCCTTATCAATAACAATAGGAGGGAAGGTATCAAAATGATAACCCATAATATGGTCGCATTCGATAAAATCAGATGCAATGAGAGCATCTTCATAACCCATTGTAAAATTATCACCTACAGGTAATATTGCTAGATCTAATTTAGGTGAAGTCATAGGGATAAGCTTCATGTCCATTGTTAAAGCTGTATCTCCTGCTATATAGATACAACCTTCTTCGTTACTTAATACAAATCCACCGGGATTACCCGCATAAGTACCATCAGGTAGAACACTTGAGTGGATGGCATTGACATACTTCAGATTACCGAAATCAAAATCGAAAGCACCACCATGATTTAATGGGTGACCAGTGAATCCTTTTTCTCCGTAATACGATACAATTTCAAAATTAGAAATAATTGTTGCACCAGTTTTTTCAGCTATTGCATCCACATCGACTACGTGGTCTTGATGACCATGTGTAATAAGGATATAATCTGCCTTCAGTGTATTAATATCGATGTCTTTTGCGAGTTCATTGGGTGTAATAAAAGGGTCAACAATTAAGCTCTTACCTTTTGTTTCAATCAATAAGGACGCATGTCCTAAAAATTTTACCTTCATTGTAATTAAATTGAAAAATTATTGATATGATGATTAAATTTATAAAAAACATTACTAATTTGTGCATATATTGTATTGTTAACTATCAAAAAAAGCGGTTCAAATCGTGAAATTTCTTCTTTAGCTTATAACTTAAATCAAAGAATTTCATGTGCTGTTTTTACTTAAATAAGCGTATTGCTTAAAATCAAACTATCAATAAGTATGGATAAGTTATTTATTTATGACGCTCTAGACTACTCTCTCGTCTTAGAAACAACTAAAAGAACAATCTTAAAAAGAGAATTAGGCGTCATATTAAACTCAAACAAAATTAAACTATTAAAAGAAGGACATCCGGTGATGATTCTTTCTGGTAGCAACACGACTAAAAGGCCTTTATTTATTGGCTCATCTGAACTTTCGGAAGAAATAATAGAAGGAATGTTTGTGAAGTATCAATTAGATAAATTCTATTTGAAAGAGGAAGACAAAGTAGAGGAAGTTTAGCCAATTTTATGGATAATTGGTTGAAAAGCTTTAGTAGTGACAACAACTGTATCATGACTTTTTAAGGTATGACCAAGTTCTGGATCAACCACAACTCTTACAATTTCTTCCCCAATAAGTAAGGATACAACATGCATAATATCTTGATGGATAACATCTAGGACTTTTGCTGTGAACTGAAATTTCCCATGTAATTTTTGACCTTGGAAAAATTCAGAAGGGCTTTTTATTGCCGTAACTTTCCCAGAATCAATAGCAATAATTTGCTGACATAGTTTGTACATCTCAGCGATGTCATGACTAATGAGAAAAGTGGTAAGGCGATATTGTTGATGTAATTGTTGTAAGTAATCTTGAAGTCGAAGACGCATTTCTTGATCTAATGCGGCAAGTGGTTCGTCTAGCAATAATAATTTAGGTTGTTGAACGACCGACCTTGCTAGGGCGACTCTTTGTTTTTGTCCTCCAGATAGTGTTAGTGGAAATTGGTTTAATATGGATTTTAATTCCATAAGTTCAACCAGATCTTGGAGCACTGCTTTGTCTTTTTTCTTTGGAAGTGCATATTCCAAATTCTCCTTTACAGACATATTGGGGAAAAGGGCATAGTCTTGAAAAACCATTCCTATACTTCTCTTCTGAGGAGGGAGATTGATGTTTTTGGTTGCGTCGAACCATATTTCATCGTTGATGATGATCTTCCCTTTTTGTGGAGTGATAAAACCACAAATGATATTTAGTAAGGTTGACTTACCCGCCCCAGAATGACCATAGACACCATAAAAGCGCTGTAATTCACCTTCAATTTTGAAGTTGATGGAGGTATTACTATTTGGGAATTTATGTTGTACATCAATTGAAATCATAATTTATTATCACTTTTTTGATGAATAATGTAAAGGCAAAAAAGAATGCAAAATGCAATAGCTAATAATACAATTGAATAGAGGTGTGCATTTGTATAATTCAACATTTCAACTTCTTCATAGATAGCAATTGAGGCAACTTTAGTTTTTCCTGGTATGCTTCCACCGATCATAAGTACAATACCAAACTCTCCTAATGTATGCGCAAATGTGAGCACAATTCCATTCAGGATATTATGTTTTATATTGGGAAGTATTACTCGGAAGAATGTTTCCAGATCTGATTTACCCAATATTTTGGAAGCTTGAATCAATTGCTGTGGTATCTGTTGAAAACCAGTTTGTAATGATTGAATCATAAAGGGTGCACTGTAAATTACAGAGGCAATCACTAATCCCGTAAAAGAAAATAATACTTGGATACCTAAGGTGTCTTCTATCCATTGCCCAAAGGTATTGGAAGGACTGAAGGCGAGCAAGAGGTAGAAACCCAAAACAGTGGAGGGTAATACTATGGGTAAGTTGATGATACTTTCAATAAAGGGTTTAAGTATAGAATTTATTTTAGATATGTTATAGGCTATAGGAAGACCTATAACAAGAAGAATAATTGTGGTAATAGCAGACAACTGAATTGTCAATAATATTGGTATCCAGTCCATTTACTCTAAAATAATTTCATTAGTTTTTATAAAAGCAACTGCATTTCCTCCTACCTGAAGTTGAAGACGTTGTGCTGATTGTGTAGTAATTACAGAGGAGATGCTACCAATATTTGTTTCTAATAACACTCTACATAACACTGTACCCCAAGCGATTTTAGTGATAGTACCATGTAACTGATTTTGAATACTTATCTGATCTGTAAGTAATTCATTACCCATAAAAACTTCTGTCTCTTTAAATACAATTTGGATCTCTTGCCCAATACTTAAGGGTGAAGATGTTGAACTTATTGTTAAGGTGGATAATGTTTCACTATTTATTTTCACCTTAATTAATAAGATACTTTCATCACCAAGAATTTCTGTAATATGTCCTTTGAATTTGTTCAAATTAGTTTGAGAATGATGCAATAATATCTTGTCCTTTTTTACTCATAAGCCAATTTAAGAACAATTGTGCATTTTCTTCATCATTGCCCTTAATTACTACAGCACCTTGATTAATTTTTGGATATAGTTCATTTGGCACTTTCACCCAATGCCCTACATTTTTTAGTGAGGGAGAATTTGCAATAAATAATGAAGTAAAGGCAACATCTACGCTACCGCTATGGACATATCGAGTGATCTGAGAGATACTTTCTCCATATACTAATTTTTCGTCTAAGTTAGTGCCAAAAACTTCATGTATAGCAGAGATCGCTGCTACACCATAAGGAGCAGTTTTGGGGTTGGCAATACCAATTTTATGGATACTGGCTGAGAAAATATCATCCATGTTGCGTAATTCAATTGGTTTTATTGTCCAAGCGACTAAAGTTCCTTTAGTATAAATATCGGGCGATTTTAATGTTTTACCTTCTTCAAATAACTGTTGAGGATATTTCATATCAGCAGAAACAAAAACATCGTATGGAGCTCCCTCTTTTATTTGGTGGTATAATTTTCCTGATGAACTTAATATAATATCACACTCAATACTTGTTTCTTTATTGAATTCCTGAACTAGCTCTCTCATCACAAAATTCATATTGGCAGAGGTAGCTATTTTTAATGTTGATCTCTTAGAAGTATCACAACCTTGTAGTGATATAACTAGAAATAGGACAAGTCCACTTAAAATATTACGCATACACAAATTTAAATAAACAATGAAAACATTAAACAAAACTAAGATAGCTCTCACCTTTTTTAGGTATTTTTATTACGTAATCTACCTATTAACAAATATTTTCATTACCATTACAATGCCCGATGTTATACAACAAAAATGACTAATTCATGTACTATCAGTGTTTGTTGCATGAAGAATATTCAAATTCAACCTTTACCTGTTTTTTTAAATATTCTGAAGCACCTTTTCAATTTAAGCATCATGATAAAATTTTTACCCTAAAGAAAGTTTATCCAAGTGCTGTTCAAGAGGTTCCTATTGGGGAATTGCTCTTCAAAAGAAATAATTTTTACAGGATGGACAGTGAGAGAAAACCTCAAAAAATCTACTGGA
This sequence comes from Flammeovirga agarivorans, assembly GCF_012641475.1. NCBI lineage: Bacteria > Pseudomonadati > Bacteroidota > Cytophagia > Cytophagales > Flammeovirgaceae > Flammeovirga > Flammeovirga agarivorans. The sequence continues at coordinate 163,770 of NZ_JABAIL010000008.1, forward strand.
ACCAGCTGTTAAAACAAATGGCTTAATCATCAAAGCTCATAAAGAATTCATTTTCTCCCATAATGAATATTGGGAAACCCTGTGATCTATATACCTCAGCACTCTTAATTTTAGAAGATTTATAACCTTGTCCATAGCGTTCAAAGTCTTGTCTTCCCAACACTAAAAAGTCTGTCTGAGGTGTTAGAGAATCAGGAGAAACGTATCCTCCGATATTGACTACTTTTTGCATTGCGTTTTTTCTGGTCATCTCAGATAATCGGCCAGTAAAAACGACATGTTTCTTATAGAACCGATGATTCGGTTGAGGATTTTTTGGTGCAGAAAAAGTATATGCCTTTCTTTTTTTCTCAGGCCTACCATTACCAAAAGATTGGTAAGAACCATCAGTTTTAAGTTGGCCTATCTTTGTTCCTAACTTATCTGATAAATCATAAAGAGAATCAACTTCATGTCGTTCGATCATTTTCAATGCTACGATAGCCGCAGCCATTGCATCACTTTCAGCATTATGGTGGTTTAATTGGATATCGAAGTGATCTGATAAAGCACTTAAACCATACGATGATAATTCTGGGAAGGCTTTTCTTGACATAATCAATGAACAGAAATAATCGATAGATGGTGGAGCAACATCATAAAGGGCTAAAGAATTTCTTAATACACTCAGATCAAAAGCAGCATTATGAGCAATCAATGGATATTTTGTCAATAATGGAGACAATTTAAACCATACATGTTCAAAAGTTGGTGCATCTAATGTCATTTGTGGTGTTATACCATGAATAGCTACATTATTCGGTGCATAATAATCCGGGAAAGGCTTAATAAGATGATGTTGTGTATCAACAATTTTACCTTTCTCTACCACTGCAATACCAATAGAACAAGCTGAAGTTCTTTTTGCATTCGCCGTTTCAAAATCTATCGAAATAAAATCCATAAAGCAAAGATAGTTAATCACAAGGATTTGGATGTAGTAGTGATATGAAGTTTCATTATCCCTCTTGCTGATTATTTTTCAAAAAAATTATTACATTTAAGGAACGACTTCTCATTTTACTCAATATTTTCATCCAACTAACGCTATGAGCTACTATAAAAGAAACTACTTTATACTGCTCTTTTTTTTATTCACCATAAATAGCTTTGGTCAAGAAAAAGAAGAGTATTTGAATGAACTAGATACTGTCTACAAAAACCAAATCACCGCTTTCCCGTTTTGCGGATATACGGTAGAAACACGGTTGAAATTTGGAGTGACTGGTATTTATCAATTTAAGGTTCCCAAGGCAACTTTGGCCACGAGACCCTCCAATATTACACTGTTTGGTTATTATACAATTGAAAACCAGATGAGGATAAAACTGGCACATACAGTATTTACCAAAAATGAAGACTGGCTATTGGAAGGTGCCTGGGAATATGTGATTTTCCCTGAAAAATATTACGGTATTGGAGCAGAAACTCCCAATAGTAATGAGCAAATCATCAATTGGACAAAGGTTGATTTTAGGCAGCAAGTGCTTCGGAAGGTTTCCTATAAAATGTTTTTAGGCCTTCAATATAGATATGCTGATTATTGGGACATTAGTGTGACCAAAAGAAAAGATGGAACATATAGTGATATGTCTGAAATTCCTGGATATGCAGGAGGTAGTATGTCAGGTTTTGGTTTCGTCTATAAATGGGATAAAAGGGACTATGTAATGGCACCAACAAATGGCCATTTTATAGAAGCTAAATTAGAAGCCTATGAAACATGGATGGGATCAGAATATAGTTTCCGCCGTTTTTTTCTAGATGTTAGAAAATACTTTGACTTGACTAGAGAAAAGGAAGGAAATACAGTCTTAGCACTTCAAAGCATATTACAGACTACCAATGGAAATGTACCTTTTAGAGAAATGTCATTGATGGGAGGAATGTATATGATGAGAGGAATTTACGAAGGAAGGTATAGAGATAATAATATGCTTGCGGTACAGGCTGAATTGAGGCAACATTTATTTTGGAGAATTGGAATGACTGGTTTTGTCTCTACAGCCAATGTTTATAATCAAATGAATGGCTTTCAATTCGATCAGACAAAACTTGCTGGAGGAGCTGGACTTAGATTCATCTTCAATAAAAAAGATAAAGCTTCATTACGAGCGGACTACGGCTTTGGGCCTAATAAAAGTTCTGGGTTATACCTTACTTATGGTGAAGCATTTTAATACTGTTGGGAGATTAAATTTTTTCTAAAGGAATCAATTTTTCTCCCTTTTTTGACAATTCTATTCAATAATTTTAAACTTCTTTATTAATACCCTATAATGTGTCTGAAAATTAGTAGATTTACGATCTTATATTATCGCTGAACTAATATTTATGCAAACATCGAAATCACTTCTACTAATTTTATTTTCACTATTTATTTCATCATCGATTTTAGCACAAGACGATTCAATTTCGAGTGAAATAGATACATTATATAAGAAGAAGATAACCGCCTTTCCTTACCCGGCTTATGCCCAAGAAACAAGTTGGGAGTTTGGCCTAGTAAGTGTGTTTCAATTTAAAACACCCAATGCCACTTTAGCTACTAGACCATCAAATGCAACATTTATAGGTTTCTATACTTTAGAAAACCAAATGAGGTTGAAGTTGGAGCATACCATTTTTACCAAAGATGAAAACTGGTTATTCGAAGGGACATGGGAGTACGCTAAATACCCAGAGAAATATTACGGTATTGGAGGGGACACTCCGAATAGCAATGAACAGTTGATGGATTGGACTAAAGTTGATTTTAGACAACAGTTTCTGAAAAAAATTAGAGACAAGATGTTTTTTGGTCTTCAATACAGATACGCTAATTTTTGGGATATAAGTGTTGGACCAAGAGAGGATGGAAGTTATGGTGATGTCTCTGAAATACCTGGGTCTGCAGGTGGTTCACTTTCAGGATTAGGATTTGTGTACAAATGGGACACAAGAGACCTTGTATTGACACCTTCTGGCGGGCATTATATTGAAGCTAAAATCGAAACCTATAACTCTTTTTTAGGAAGCGATTATAAATTCGAACGTATTTACTTGGATGCAAGAAAGTACTTTGATGTGAGTAGAGAGAAGGAAGGAAAAACAGTATTAGCTTTTCAGGGTATTTACAACTCAACATATGGTGATGTTCCTTTTAGAGAAATGGCACTTATGGGAGGTTTGAATATGATGAGAGGTGTCTATGAAGGTAGATATAGAGATAATAATATGATCGCCTTTCAAGCAGAAGTAAGGCAGCACATGTTCTGGAGATTAGGAATGACAGCCTTTGTTGCAACTGCTAACGTTTATGAAAATAGCAGTGATTTTAATTTTTCAGAAACTAAACTTTCGGGAGGTGTTGGTGTAAGGTTACTGATTAATGAAGAAGATAAAGCATCACTAAGAGCGGACTATGGAATTGGCCCTGATGGAAGCTCCGGAATTTATCTAACTTTTGGTGAAGCTTTTTAAGATGACATCATTATTATTTTTTGAATAAAAAATCAAGACAATAACTCTGTTTGTTTGAAATTTACAAACAGTCATTAAGCTCATTTTTAATAAAAGGTGAATCATGAAAAAAAATCTTTTATTAAAAATGAGCTTTTTTTTCATGATACAATCCAAATTTAATTTTGTATATAGTCGTTATGTGATCTCTGAAAACAAATCCTGATTTATTGTGTTATATATTATATTTTTTTTTGAACAAGTAATACAAAAAATGTTTCATTGATTGGGACAGGTGTTACTTTTTGAAATATTAGAATAGTACAATTATTAATAGATAGTTAGCTCTCTTCTTATTAGCGCTAATTTTTGATTCAGTCAAGTAAAAAATGATAAAATTGAGAATATTTTTTTTTATAAAATTACCATCAAAAATGTTTGCAATAATCACGAAAAGGCTATTTATTTGTTAAAACGAAGGTGCTGAAGTGAAGTTGAGAATGCTTCAGTGAAAAGGGAAATAGGTGTAATTCCTATGCTGTTCCCGCAGCTGTAAGTTTTTAGATGAGTTCAATTTTTAACCACTATATCTTTTGGGTATGGGAAGGGAGAATTTCATCACTTGAAAACGAGCCAGAAGACCTGCCATCGTGTGCTTAATTTACCTCCTTCGGGATAAGGGAGAGCAAATCGTTGATCTATCTTCTTTGGATTTTTTCAAAGTTTTAGTCAAAGAGTCTTGTAAAGTAAAATTAGCAAACGTCAAATGTGCGGCAACAAATTAGTTGTCAGTGTTGTTTACATTAAAAACTTTAAATATAACAATGAGTTTACTAGATAAACGTGTAGCTTACAAACCTTTTGAATACCCAAAAGCACAAGAGTTCATTGATGCAATTCATCAGACTTTTTGGATTCACTCAGAAGTGAATTTTGATGCTGATATTCAGCAATTCAAAACAAACTTAAGTGATCATGAGCGTGATGTTATTGGTAATATTTTAAAGACATTTGCACAAACAGAAACAAACGTTCAGGATGATTTCTGGGGTGTGATCGGACAATTTATTCCTAAACCGGAGATTAAAGCAATGGCGATCACTTTTGCAGAAAATGAAGCTAGACATGCATCAGCGTACGCTCGTTTAAACGAATTGTTAGATTTGGATAATTTTGAGGCATTCCTAGAAGATGAAACAGCTATGGAACGTCTTGAAATGTTATCACAAGTGACAGTTGATGCACAAGGAAATGCAAAACCAGAAGATTTACTTCAGTCGATTGCTATTTTCTCTTGTTTCACTGAAAATGTAAACTTATTCTCTCAGTTTGCTATTCTTCTTTCATTCAAAAAATTCAAGAACCAATTAAAAGGTATTGGTAATATCATTAAGTGGTCTGCGAAAGATGAAAACTCACATGCAAGAGCGGGTATGTGGTTATACAACTCAATGATTGCTGAATACCCTGAGTTGAATACTGAAGAATTACAAAACCGTATTTATGAAGCGGCTAAGATTTCTCATGATGTTGAAGTAAGGTTACTTACAGGCATCTTTGAAAATGGGGAGTTTGATTTCTTACCAATCAATCACTTGGTACATTTCATGAGAGATCGTTTAAATAAGAGTTTATCAGAAATTGGTTTAAAGCCAACTTTCGAAGTAGACAAAGAAGTACTTAAAGAAATGCAATGGTTTGATGAGGAAGTATTCGGCCTTGCTCATGATGATTTCTTTGCCGTACGTCCAACAGAATATACAAAGAAAACTCAGTCAGTTACCGCTGACGATTTATTCTAAGCAAAAATACTACAATACAAGGGAGCTGCTATTCTCCCTTGTAATTTCAATTTCTTTCTAAACACCACTACACACCCTCAGTTCTTAATTATGTCTGAAATTACTTTAACTGCTGAAGCATCTAATTTGGAAGCAAGCCCAAAATGGATGACTCATGAAGGATTGCAAACTTTAAATAACGGTTACCTATTAGAAGGTGAAACTGTAAGAGATGCTGTAACAAGAATTGCTAAAGCTGCTGCAACTCGATTAAAAAGACCCGATTTCGAAAAAAGATTCTTTGACGCTATTTGGAATAACTATTTATGTCCTGCTTCACCTGTATGGTCAAATATGGGTACAGAAAGAGGATTACCAATCAGTTGTTTTGGTAGTTATGTGCCTGATAGTATTGCTGGTATCGGTTCTACTTTAGCAGAAGTAATGATGATGTCGAAAATTGGTGGAGGTACTTCTATCAATATGTCTGATGTACGTCCTAGAGGTGCTGAAATTACAAATAATGGTACTTCTAACGGTGTATACCCTTTCTTGGAAATGTTTGATTCAGTAATCAACGGTACAAACCAAGGAAGTACAAGAAGAGGTATGCTTGCTGCTTACCTTGACGTTGAGCATGAAGATATCGACGAATTTCTAACTATTAAAGATGTTGGAAAGACAATTCAAAACATCTTCATGGGTGTAACTGTTTCTGATAACTTTATTCAAAAGGTAAGAGAAGGAGACAGACGTAGCCGTGAGGTTTGGGCAAAAGTGATCAAATCGAGAATTGAAAAAGGCATTCCTTATGTCTTATATAAAGATAACGCGAACAATCAACGTCCAAGATGGTACAAAGATCAAGGGATGGAAATCAAAGCCTCTAACCTTTGTTCTGAGATTATGCTTCCTTCTAATGAAGAAGAATCATTCGTTTGTTGTTTGTCATCATTAAACTTAGTGCGTTATGATGAGTGGAAAGATACTGACTTAGTTGAGACAGCTACTTTCTTCTTAGATGCAGTAATGGAAGAGTTTATTGATAAAGCCAAAGGTATTGATCATATGCAAAGAGCTGTGAACTTTGCTAAAAACCATAGAGCTTTAGGTCTGGGTGTTTTAGGATGGCATAGCTTCTTACAAAAGAAGAAAATTCCTTTTGCTGGTATTGCGGCTGATTCTTGGACAAGAATTATCTTCAAACAAATTAAAGAGCAATCTATCAGAGCTTCAGAAAAGTTAGCGAACGCTTATGGTGAGCCTAAGGTAATGATGGATACAGGTAGAAGAAACTCTACATTGTTAACTATTGCTCCTACAACTTCTAATGCTTTGATTGCTGGTGGATACTCTACTGGTATTGAGCCAATGGCAAGTAACTATTATGTAATGGACTCTGCTAAAGGTGTATTCTCAAGAAAAAATAAGCAGTTAGAAGAGTTGTTAGAAGAAAAAGGATTGAACAATGATGATATCTGGAAACAAATTTTAGCAGATGGTGGTTCAGTACAAAACATCAATGCTTTAACTCCAGAAGAGAAAGAATTGTTTCTTACTTTCAAAGAAATCAACCAGATGGCTATTGTTCGTCAAGCTGCGTTACGTCAACAATTTATTGACCAATCTCAAAGCTTGAACTTGAACTTCCCTCCATCAACACCGGTAAAAGATATTAATGCGGTAATGCTTGAAGCACATGCTTTAGGAGTAAAAACATTATACTACCAAAGAAGTGAAAGTATTTTGAGAGCTCAAATGAATGTCACAGAAGATGTTTGTGTCTCATGTGAGGGTTAATCTCAAATCAAAGATAAATTTAGAAGCTGTTATCCTTTTAGTAGGGTAGCAGCTTTTTTGTTGCTCTTTTTCATAATTATTGCTTTTTATGTTAATACAGTTTAACTGTGTTTCCTTATTTGGAAACTTACCCGTATAATTGTATCATAGTTTCTGAGTAAGGAAACTAAAGTGGTTAAGAGTTTTCAATAAAAGTTTAATGAATAATCTTCTGACTTAAATTGATGTAATTCTCTGAATTATTTGTTTCCTTTGTTGGAAAGTATAAATAGAACAAGATTTATTTACGATGAATAAAGAAGAAATATTAGAGCAATTATCTATCACCCACCAAGGGGGAGGCTTCTCACCATTAGCAGGTAAGATATTAGGTGTATTTTATTTGTCAAATGATAAATACCTTACTTTTAATGATTTAGTGGAGATCACTGGAGCAACGAAAGGAGCAGTAAGTAAAGCCCTTAAATCATTAAAAGATAAACATAGAGTGGACTCTATTTTGGATCCTAATTCATCAAGAAAAAGATTATTCTACTTAGATTCTGATGGTATTTCAACCTACATGGATCTTGTTGTACAGAATATGACTAGGGAAACAGAACTAATTGATGAATGTGTTTCTAGAAGAAATGATAATGCTCCTGATATTAAAGAGTTGATGAGTAAAACAGTTACTTTCAATAAAGAGATTATTCAATTTCTTAAGTTGGTAACACATAAATACTTTCCGAAGGATTAATTATAAGATCCTAGTCACTCAATAAAACTGTAATTTTTCCTATACCATTATCAGAACATTCGATATATGGGCTGATTTTTACATCCTATTGGTTTCTATTCACGGAAACTTAACTCTAATAAAAATGAAAAAAGACAATATCATTCAATGGATTAAAATGTATTTACCTTTAATTATTATCTCGGTAACTGCTATCATTATAACAAATTAAGGTAAAATCTATCTTCATCTAATTCTCCACTGTCAACTTAAGACAAATCGTTAAATCATTATCTCTAATAAGTTTCCATTGTCGGAAACAAAAATCAATATCATGAAAAAATATTTACTACTTACATGTTATGTATTTATGCTTAGTCTCTCTCTATTTGCTCAAGAGAAATTATCAATAGGTATTATGGTTGATGCTAAATCAAATGATAATCAGACTTTGTACGAACAGCTTACCTCTGAAATTAATCATCTTGTTGGTAAAGAATATGTCATCGACTTTCAAGAAGTATTGTCTTGTGACAATGACCCACAAAAGGCAAGGTTAAATTATAAAACCCTTGTAGATAATAAAGCAGATATTATACTCTCTTTTGGTATTGCTAATTCAATTATGTTTTATGAATCAAATATTGAGTTTGAAGTGCCAACCATCTTGCTAAGCTTTGTCAATAAAGATATTATTGATGAAATACCGTTTAGACAGAAAAGTTCTGGAATAAAGAATTTTACCTACTTTATAACTCCTTATTCTTATAAAGATGACCTAAAGGATTTTAGCCAGTTGGTGAAATATCAACATGTAGGGATTGTAGTTGATGATTATGTTTTAGAGTTAACACCAATTGTTTCATTTTTAGAACATGCTTTAGCAACTGAAGATTTTAAATACACTTTAATACCTGTTCAAAAAGGGCAAAAAGTAGATTTGCCTTCGGATATTGATGCGGTATATGTGAATAGTGTATCCCAATTATCTAAGTCAGAACTGTTAGACTTAATAACAGAAATCAATACCAAAAAATTACCTTCATTTTCTGCCTATGGAGTTAAAGAAGTAGAAATGGGGATATTGGCGACAAATCAACCAAAAGTAAATATTGATCAGATTTTCAGAAGAATCGCACTAACAATAGAAGCAATTTCTTCAGGTGAAGATGCTGCAACATTACCTGTGGAGGTAAATTATGATAAAGAACTGACAATTAATCTTCAAGTAGCAGATTGGTTGGGTTTGAATGTGACAAACAGTGAATTAGTGCAATATAATTTAGTGGATGAGAAAATTAATTTAAATCAGGAGCAATTCTCTCTAAAGCAACTCATGAATTTAATGGTCAATCAAAACCTTGAATTGGATGTAGAAAGGAAGAATATCGAGTTGAAAAATCAGGAAGTGAAACTTTCCAAGTCAAATTACTTACCAGAAGTAGCTGTGAATGCTGGAGGAAATTATTTAAACCCGGAAATGGCAGAGTTATCATTTGGACAAAATCCTGAATATATGGTCAATGGGAATGTACAATTAAATCAGATTATTTATTCTGCTGCTGCTTCAGCTAATATTTCTATTTCAAAATCTAATTTAAAGGCTCAAAAAGAAGAGTACAATGCAAAAGAGCTGGATGCACTTTTAGAGATAGGAACCGCTTATTTCAATACGTTAATCTTTGATGCTAATAAGCATATTCAGTTTCAAAATTTGAGCTTAACCAAAGAAAACTTAAAGTTATCGGAACAAAATATCGAATTAGGTGTTGGAGGAAAATCGGATCTACTAAGGTTTAGAAGTCAACTGGCTCAGAATACTCAATCTATGATAGAAGCTAAGAATGCGGAGGCACAATCACACTTAGTATTAAACCAACTTTTGAATTTGCCGATGGAAGAAAATATTGCATTAAAAGATAGTTTGATGTTATTTAATGAGAAAACATTGAGTGAATATAATGGCTTAATTTCCCTTTTGGATAATCCTAGAGACCGTATGTTGCTGATTGATTTTTTAATTGATGAGGCAAAAGTAAATGCCCCAGAATTGAAAGGAATAGAATACAGTAAGGAGGCTATAAACAGAAATTATAAACTGCAGAAAAATGGTCGTTTTCTTCCGACGGTTGCTCTTCAGGGACAGTACAATCAGTTTTTGTATCGTGATGGAGCAGGGATGAATTTGCCGGCAGGGTTCCCAGAAGTACCACTTAATAATTATACTGTTGGAGTTAATGTATCCATACCAATATTCCAACAGAATACTAGAAATGTCAATCAACAAAAAACTAAAATTCAATACGATCAATTATTGGTACAAAAGAACCAATTTGAAGTAGGAATTGATAAATATATTCATGAAATAATATTGGCACTAACGAATGAGATCGCTAACATCGAAATCTCTAAATCAAATCTAGAAGTCTCTCAAGAAAATGTAGCATTGTCTCAAGACGAGTATGCTAATGGAATTATCCCTGTGATACAATTGATTGATGCACAAAATGATTTTCTAGAAACACAACTAGCATTAACCACAGCACAGTATAATTATTTTATGGTGTCTCTACAATTACAAAGAGCAATTGGTCATTTCTTTATTATTAGTAGTGAAGAAAAGAACACTGCATTTATGGCTAGAGCAATGCAATATATTCGTCAATAGTATGAATGTTTGTTGTAGTAATCTATTGAAATTCAGTGACTGGTGCTGTGAAATTTAATAAAATGAAAGAAGTCGAATTAATATTGTTAATGGACTTGAATCATGTTTCCTATTTAGGAAACAAACTGTTATGTTTGTGTCATAAGTTTCCAATAAAGGAAACATATAATCTATTCATCTATCAATTTTTATTATGTTTCTCGATTACTAAAATTTAATCTTCTGAATCTAATTGGTTTCTAGGTAAGGAAACATTTTAATTCAATTTGTAAAATCATTAATGTCAATTGTTATTATCCATATGAAGATTGACAAAATTATAAAACATTGGTTTCCTTTTTAGGAAACATAAAATACTAATTATGAAAAATATAAAGTTTTTATATCCTTTTTTAGCTGTTCTAATGATTTCTATTTCATGTACAAACGAACAATATGAAGAAGAAAAAGCGATTAGAAGTGTACGTTATTTAAAAATTGAAAAGCAAAATATCGACGACAAGAGAACATACAGTGGTTATGCAGTCGCAAGCCAGGAAGTTGAATTGAGTTTTAGGAATAATGGAATCGTAACAGAAAAATTAGTGAAAGTAGGACAGAAAGTAAAGAAAGGAGATTTACTAATGAGACTGGATAACGTAAAAGCAAAATTATCATTTGAGCAATCATTATCTGCATTAAACGCTGCAAAATCAGATATGCTTACGGCGAAGTCAGAATACATTAGAGGTAAAGTGTTGTACGAAAAAGGCAACTTTACTTTAAGTAAATACGAGACACTAAAAAACACATTTGAGAATGCTATTAATCAATACGCCTCAGCTGAGAGAAAGCTTGCAATAGATAAAGAACAAATTAGATTTGGTTACATCTACGCCCCTAAGGATGGTACTATTGCAGCTGTCGAAGCCAATCTAAATGAAACAGTAAGCAATGGTCAAACTGTGATCAAACTGAATGAAGGCGACGGTATAAATGTAATGGTGGGTGTACCTGAAAATGTAATTTCTCAAATTCATCAGCATGAAACAGTAGCACTGAATTTCACTTCCAGCGATGAAATTCTAAGTGGTAGAGTAACTGAGATATCACCGATTATCGATAACGAAAGTGCGACTTTCCCAGTGAAAATAGAGTTAGAGGAAATAGCATCATCGATATATTCAGGTATGGTTGCTGAAGTCACTTTCAATTTTTCATCAGACCAAGAAGTCCATACATCAATTGTGTTGCCTTTAAGTGCAGTAGGTGAAGATCAGGAAGGAAACTTTGTCTATTACATCACCAAAGATCAAGGCGATACTGCTACTGTGCACAAAAGAAAAATTCAAGTAGGAGACCTACTGGATCACGGTATCATCATTGAGTCAGGACTAACTGAAGGCGATATGATTGTTACTGCAGGCCTTCAAACTTTATTAACTGGACAAACTGTAAAACTTTAATTTCTTATTCTTCTCCATCTATTTCAAAAAAGCCATGATAAATTTAGCCAAATTTTCAATCGAGAAAAACCGTATTGTATTAAGTATTTTAGGCGTAGTAATGCTAATGGGCGTAATGTTTTATGATACTTTATCTAGAGATAGTATGCCCCCTTATACGGTGCGAGTTGCGTCAATTGTTACTTCATTTCCTGGAGCGAGTCCCAATAGAGTCGAAGACTTAGTTACAGATAAAATAGAGAAAGTTGTACAGGAATTACCAGAATTAAAAGAGGTAACTAGTGATTCTAGAACAGGACTGTCAATAATTAATGTTGAGCTAAAAATGGAAGTTGCTCCTGAGGACTTACAGGATGTATGGGACAGACTAAGAAGAAAATTGGAAATGATGAATGACCTTCCGGGGAATGTTCACCCTCAGTTGCAAGATGAAGGAATTGGAGAGGTTTTCGGAATTGTATTGGGGATTTCAAGTGATGGATTTTCTTATGCAGAAGTAAAGGAAGTAGCAGATGACCTAAGAAATGATCTTATCAGCTTGAATGATGCCGCAAAAGTAGAAATAAACGGCTTACAAGAGGAAAGAGTCTTTATTAAGTTTGATAATGTAAAATTGAAGAGATATGGTTTGACATCCAATGGTTTGCAATCAATTATTAGTGCGACTAATATTTTAAACTCTGGAGGAGAAATTAATGTTGATGACACAAGAATTGTATTGGAACCTACAGGAAACTTTGACGAACTGTCGGACATTAGAAACATGTTAATCTCAGTCGGAAGTAAAGGAAATGTGATCAAGCTGTCGGATGTTGCTGTTATTGAAAAAGGATATATCTACCCAGAATCACAGATCGTAAAAGTGAGTGGTAAAAAAGGAGTTTCATTACATATCTCTTTGAAGGAGGGTAGCAATATTTTGACTCTTGGAAATGAAGTAGATCATGTAATTGAAGAGTACAATGAAATGTTGCCCATTGGTTTAGAGGTGTCAAGAATTTCATCATTGGATGAATATATAGAAAACAAAGTAAGTGATTTTGAAGTCAACCTTTTACAATCTATTGTAATTGTACTAGCAGTAATGATCATCTTCTTAGGTTTTAGAACAGGTTTAGTCATTGCGAGTTTAATACCTATTGTAACTATCACAACTTTTATGGTAATGGGATTGCTAGATGTTGGTATCAATCAGATTTCATTAGCCGCATTGATCATGGCACTAGGAATGATGGTAGATAATGCCATTGTGGTTGCAGAATCGATTATGGTTAAAATGGAAGAAGGCATTGAAGTCAAAAAAGCAGCCATCGATTCAGTACAGGAATTATTTAATCCTTTATTGATTTCAACACTAACTACCTCTGCTGCTTTCTTATCATTCTATATGGCTGAATCAGTAATGGGAGATATCATGGGACCTATCTTCGTCGTGATTACTATAGCTTTACTTTCTTCTTGGGTGATTTCTTTGAGTATTATTTCACTCTTATGTGTTTATTTCTTAAAAGTAAAACCAGTCAATAAAGTAGAAAAGCAAAAGCTTTTGGATAAGATGATTGATGCGTTAAAAAACGGGTATCAAAAGGTTATTCTTATTGCTTTAAAATATAAGAGAACAGTGGTATCTGGCGTAGCTGTTTTGTTTGTCATGTCAATTTTTGGCTTTGGTCTTTTGGATGTATTATTCTTTCCAAAGAGTGATAGAAATATGATTACGATTGATATTAATTTACCTCAAGGAACAAAAATTGAAAAAACACAAGAGGTGGTATCAACTATGGAAGAATACTTTAGAAGTCACTTATTAGTAAATGATGACAGAGAAGAGGGTATTGTTTCTTGGACTTCTTATATTGGGGAAGGCCCATCTGCATATGATTTAGGATACAGTGCAGACGAACCTAATGCCAACTATGCACATATTTTAGTCAATACTACCCACCACCTAGTGAACTCTAATTTGATAGAACAAATTGATAGCTACTGCTTTAAAGAGTTTCCTAATGCAGATATAAAAACGGTTTTACTTGGAGCTGGTGGCGGAGGAGCACCAATAGAAGTGAAAGTGTCAGGTAAAAACCCAGAACGTTTAACAGAAATTTCAAATACAATAAAAGAGAGGTTGACTTCAATTTCAGGAACTAAAAATGTAAAAGACAATTGGGGGCCAAAAGGCTTGAAATTTATTGTTGAAATTGATCAGAATAAAGCACAAGCTGCAGGTATAACCAATCAGGATATTGCTATTTCATTGCAAACGATTTTGGAAGGCTTTAAAACTGGGGAATATAGAGAAGACGAGAAATCGATTCCAATTATATTACAAAGTAAAGAGAACTCTTCTCAATCATTATCTACTTTAAAAACAACCAATGTTTACAGTCAAAATTCAGGAAAGAGTGTTCCTTTAAGTCAAGTAGCGAAAGTGATACCTCATTGGCAATACACACAGATCAAAAGAGAAAACCTTAAAAGATCTATCAATGTCGAAAGTGAATTGACAGCAAGTGGTAATGCCAATGAGATTATGGTAGAATTGAAACCTTGGTTAGAAGAGCAACAACAAACTTGGGGTAAAGGGTATACTTATAGTTTAGGAGGTGATGAACAAGAAAGTGCTGAAAACATGGGAGCTGTATTTAAATACTTACCATTGTCAGCTTTTATCATCGTGATGTTATTGATAATCCAGTTCAATTCATTCAGAAAGATGTCACTGATTGTGTTAACTATTCCATTGGGTGTTATAGGTATGGTGTTAGGTCTTTTAATCTTTCAAGTACCATTCGGATTTATGGCCTTTTTAGGGGTGATTTCACTAGCAGGTATTGTGATCAATAATGCCATTGTATTGGTAGAAAGAATAGAGGTAGAGGAAAAAGAATTGAAAAAATCACCACAAGAAGCCATCGTTTCAGCTTGTCTTCAAAGATTCCGACCTATCATATTAGCAACATTCACAACAGTGTTAGGCTTAGTACCTCTTTATTTAGGAGGAGGAGCGATTTGGGAACCAATGGCAGTGACTATCATGGTAGGATTATTATTCGGAACAGTCATTACCCTAATCTTTGTACCATCATATTACAGTATTCTTTTTAAGGTGAATTATACTCCAGAACAGCTGGAGGCACTTAAAAAGTAATGGATAAATAATAGAAAATGATGTATTAAATAACCGCCACTTTTTGGCTAAAACTTTATAAAAAATGTTTCCATATGAAGAAACTAAATTGATCATTAACTTTTAAACTTAATTATATCTTATGTCAATCATTGTTATTCAAGCTGTCGCTTCTGCTATATCACTTCCAACTGAAATGGACAATATCAATATCCATTTAAATGATGGAGAAGTTGTTTCTGTTACTAAAAAGGAATGGAAAAAGGGGAAGCATTTATCTACCGAAAACACTTTTGCTTTTGTAAGGAAAAAAGAGGTTCACTTTATACAAAAATCGGATATAGATTATGTAAGGTATGAGTCTTTTAAAACACATGAAGCCACAGCCGACTTTATGAAAGAATACGCTGAACTTCAAGAATTAAAAGAAGAAGCTATTCAGTACCATCATACCAAATTGCATAAGAAGGCACGTTTCTCACAAGTTCTAACTGTTGGGGCTCTCTCAATGGGTGTGTTTGCTGCACCAATGGTGTTAATTGTTTCTCCTGTGCCTTGGATTCAGGCAAAACTAAGAATGAAGAAAGTGGATTATAATTATTGTCTGAAAGGAAAAGATTGGTCTGAATTAAAGAAAAATCATAAAGAGAAGAGAAAATCATTAAAAATCGTCAAAGCATAAACCTGTATCTCAAATCAAAAATATCATGAAAAAAAGAACTACCTCACTACATTTTATTTGTCTATTCCTGCTTATCTCATCAACATCATTTAGTCAAAAAAATGAACATACTAGAGATTTTGATAGAGGCATTAAAAATAGAGTTTTTATTCCGAAAGGACAGTGGCTTGCTGGGGCAACTTTTCAATATTCACATCATAATAATGATAACTACCAATTTTTGATTTTAGAAGATTGGGATGGAGATGGATATAACCTGAACGTAAGTCCTTATTTTGCCTACTTTATTAAAGATAACCTTGCAATTGGGGGGAGATTCGGTTATACAAGAGGGCAATTGAATATTGACCAATTAAACATGGATTTAGGCGACGATCTGTCTTTTTCAGTCAATGGTTCATCTCAAGTTTCTCATACATATAGTACTTCTTTTTTTATGAGAAACTACATCAGTTTAGGGAGAAGTAATCGATTTGGTCTATTTAATGAAGTAAGGTTGTCCTACAGTTATGGGCAATCTAAAGAATTAGCAGTTGGAGACCATAAATTGGATATAAGAGGAATTTATACCACTACAAATCAAGTAAGTTTAGGAATATCACCAGGTATGGTTGCTTTTATTAATAATAACATTGCTATCGAAACATCTCTTGATGTGATAGGTATTAATTATCAATGGACACATCAAACAGAAAACCAAGTTGATCAAGGAACGCGTAGATCAGGTAATGCTAACTTCAACTTAGATATTTTCACATTAAACATTGGCCTTTCCATCTATATCTAAATTACTGCAACCATGAAAAATATATATAAATTCATCATCTTATTATCATTACTTTTTACTTCATGTATCAAAAACGATGTGCCTTATCCTTACATCTTTGGAGAGATATTAAGCTTCCAATTGGAAGTTCAAGAAGGAGGTGCAATGATATCTTCTGACGAGCAACGAATTGAAGTATTGGTTCCTTTTGGGACAGATATCACTAACCTTGAAATTGTGGATCTCACTTTTACCGAAGATGCGACGATCACCCCTTCGTTTAATGAAGTGAAAGATTTTAGTGAAGAGGTTCGTTTTACTGTTTCTACTTATCAAGATTATGAGTGGACAGTCCATGTGATTGAAGCCGATTTTAATGTGAATATTACTTCTTTCAGTATAGAAGGACAGATTGCAGCTGAGATTGATAATATGAATAGAATAGTGAAGGTAAAAATTCCATTTTACCTTGATAAAGAAAATTTATTTATTGAGACCTTTAGCTATTCACCTGCAGATGCAATAGTTTTTCCTCTTCCCCAAGATACACATGATTTTTCCGAAGATGTTATCTTTTCTTTCGAGGGGATAGAATGGACGATTCAAGTAGATTATGACAATGATGAAGAAAGAATTGGTGACCAAATTCTATATTCAGATTTTAATACTTGGTATTATGGTGGTAGAAAAGAAGATGAAAGTAATGCCAATAGAAAATTCTATTTACCAGGTTCCACTTTTGATGCTACTCCGTGGCGAACAGGAGATGTAGGAGCTGCAGATCTAATTATCCCAACTGGAGTCCAAACAGTGTTCCCATATCCATCTATAGAAGAGTATGAATATACGATTTTGAGAACAACTTCTATGTTAGGTGTGATAGCCGCAGGATCATTATATACTGGAGAGATTCAAGGAAGTGGACTCACCAATGTGATCACAGATTTTGGGATTCCATTTAACGATAAACCGAAGAGTTTTACAACATCTATACAGTATTTACCAAAGCGTTTTGATCAAGGTATGGATGCCTGCGATGTGTATGTATTATTACAAGTAAGGGAAGGTAGTGGAGAGGATGAAAAACGATATCGTTTAGCGACTGGTTGGTATAGAACAGATACGAGTATGAATGAGTTTCAGGAAATTAGTATCCCACTTCTTTATGGAAATCATAATGATCTGGCTCCGTATATGATGCCAAGTACGAATAATGATAGAATGCCTGAACATGGGTTTGCAGAGGTCTCTAAATCACCGACACATATTATTGTGGTTTACTCTTCTAGTTATGATGGAGCAAATTTTAATGGAGGTGTTGGTAGCGAATTGAGGGTGAAAGAGTTTCAGCTTAATTATTAAAAAAAAGCTGCCCTTTTTAGAAAGAACAGCTTTTTCCACACTCTAATCACTCACTACAAACTAAATTCTTGACAAGTACTCCTATACCCGTTAAGGTATAGGAGACTTGTCTATAAGTATGGCGGGAGAGTGTCCCCGCGCTCAAAAATGAGCCACATTAAATACTGACGATCTCCTTGAGATCATTTGTGAATCGGTATACAGAATCGTATACCTTATTAAGCGAACAATTCTCAACTAACCTCATGTTTAAGGCAAATTCGAGTTTCTTTATGTATTTATGTGCTACTTATATGAAGACCTTTAAGTCTTTAGATGAAAGGGAATGTCAGAGAGGCATAAATCCTCTCTGACTTTTTTGCAGAGTCATAGACAAAAACTCCACTTTAACCCGCCATATATCGTTGTAAATAATTGTACTTAATGTAGATTACTGTACAATTGTTATCATGTAATAATTCTAATTTATAAATTATCTAATTTTCATATTTACTGTCCTAAATGGTACAATAAGGACAGTTATTCTTGTTTTCATTTTCATTTTCTTATTACAATAGTAGTACAATCTGTGAAATTTTACAAATATTAGAATACGAACAAACTATGTGATTTTTACTGAAAATTGTACTTTTCTAATATTATTTTGATAAAGGTGTTTTCTTGTGGTTTTTACTCTTGCAATCGGTTGATATTATCACTTTTTAAAGATTACTATCCCTTCAATCGGTTGCAAATGGAAGTGTTTATATCTATTTCTTGTAATAATTACGCTTTTAATTTGGATATTTTTTATTGAAGAAAATTTGATTTTTTTTTGAAAAAAAATGAGTAGAAGCGTTAAGTCTCAATAAGTTATCATAAAGCGTAGTTTAATTTGTATTTTCTAACCTCTAATCGTCACATTTTGATGAAGATGTGATAAGTATTAAACACAAAAAAGGTATCAACGAAAGGGGTGTTTATTTGTAATTCAACAAGTTGTCATCAAAAGAAAAGGGCCCGATTTACATACAATGATGTATACCGGAGCCCTTGTCTACGTAATGTTAGTTATATGAAAAGCGAAACTAGGTTTACTTATTTAATCAATAGTTTGAAAATTTATCGAAATCCCAAGTAGAAGTTAGTAGCAGTTAGCTTATCAAAGTATTTAACTTATTATCGTATTTTATTGAATAGGGGAGTAGAAAAGAAACTTAGCGACTCCCCTCACTATATTCAGTTAGGTATTAATAACCGTCATTTTGATTTAAGTTTGGATTCGCAGCGACTTGTGTAGGTGGAATCGGGAATAATAAACGGTGGGTACCATCAGAAGCTTTACCTTCACTAGGTAACCAGAATTTATATTCATTACCATCATCACTCGTTCTTAATTCAAATGCATCTGGATCATTTTCCATTTGCTTGTTTTGCCACGCACTTAGGTATTTGCCATGTCGAATAAGGTCCTGACGACGGACACCTTCCCAGCAAAGTTCCCATCCTCTTTCCATTAAGATGAAATCAAGCTCATTTTCTACTTTACCATCAGCCAATAGTTGTGCATAATGAGTAGCAGCATCTGCTTCAGGAGCACCGCCCAAAAATCTTTCACCTTCTGTTCTTAACTTATTGATATAGGCCATAGCATCACCAGTATTGCCTTTTCTTGCCAATGCTTCAGCATGCATAAGTAGAACATCTGCATAACGGATAATAGGGAAGTCATTTCCTGACCATCCACCCCAAGTAACTCCAACAGCACCTGCATCGGGTTCCCATTTCATTAATCGAACACCTTGCGTTTTGTTGGCATCAAATAATGGTAATTCCACTTCATGTTGAACGATAGTACCATCCACTTTCTCGAATTCCGTATAGAATTGTTCTTTACGTAAATCATTATCATTGAAAGATTGATATCTATCAGTCATGATTGAGAAACCATTCCATTTCGAAGGAACTGCCCATTCTACTCCTTTTACTTTGTGAGTGTCATAGTGAACACCCCAAGAGTTACCGTGGTTTCCAAGAGGGTCATCAGCAGTATATGTGATATAGAAAATATAATCAGTGTTACTTTCCTCGTTACCTAAGTTAAATGTTTCCAAGTAGTTGGGGTAAACAGCATATCCCATACTTTCAACTTTAGTAGTGTACTCAATCACTTTGTCCAATTGAGCATCAGTAGGAGCAACCACAGTGGAACCATCTTGGAAATAAACACCTGCATTAAGATAAATTTTAGCCAATAAAGAATAAGCCGCACCTTGACCCACTCTACCATATTCTGGTTCAGCATCAAGAATATCTTTTACAGCTTCTAATTCACTTACAACAAACTCAGTTACTTCAGGTCTTGAACTTGCTGGAGTATCACCATTATGTTGAGAAACAAGAACTAATGGCACATTACCAAACATATCCATTAATGTGAAATAGTAATAAGCTCTCAAGAATCTTATTTCAGCTTGAGTTTTAATTATTTCATCATTTTGTTCAAACTCTGCAAGTGATTCTATTAATCCATTTGCTCTTGCAATACCTGTATATGGAGCATTCCATAAACCAGGTAAATGGGGGTGATTAGACGTCCATGTATGAGCATTGAGCTCTAACCATTTACCACCGTCATACCAGTCACCACCTCTTGATGGAACTAGTGTTTCATCTGAAGCAACTTGGTTGAAACCCCAGTAATTTTCATGGTGATAGAAACTTCTTAATGAAGCATATACAGGGGCAACAGCTGCAGGTAAATTTTCTGGGTCTTGGAAATACTCATCTGTAACAGAACTATATAGTTTCTCTTCTAAGTTTGTACATGCTGAGGCACCGATTAATGTTGCAACAGCAAAGATTTTAATCCATTTATTTTTTATCATGATGATTTCTTTTTGAAGTTATTTGTGAAAGTTTTATTGATTAGAATTCTACTGATACACCACCCATAAATGTTCTAGCAGCAGGGTAGTTGTTATAATCAATACC
Source organism: Flammeovirga agarivorans (assembly GCF_012641475.1). Taxonomy (NCBI): domain Bacteria; kingdom Pseudomonadati; phylum Bacteroidota; class Cytophagia; order Cytophagales; family Flammeovirgaceae; genus Flammeovirga; species Flammeovirga agarivorans. The sequence continues at coordinate 184,572 of NZ_JABAIL010000008.1, forward strand.
AATAGGAGGCACTTGGCTACCACCTGCAGGTGCATTCACCTCAGGATCGTAACCAGAGTAGTTAGTGATCACAAATAAATTTTGTCCCGAAACATATAATCTAAGACGGCTCACTGATTTTACATTAGACATATTGAATGTGTAACCCAATGTCATGTTTGATAGTCTTAAGAAAGATGCATCTTCGATAAATTTCGAGTTGTATTTTGTCGCTCTGATATCTTCTTCAGCAGCAGATTTCATTACGTTATAAGTACTTTGGTCTCCGTAAAGGTCATTTGTAGAAGAGAACTCAAGTGCAGTATTGTTAAAGACTTGATGACCAAACGATCCGTTAAAGAAGAAGTTAAGGTCAAATCTTCCAAAAGTCATTGAGTTATTGATACCTAATGTCCACTTTGGTAAAGCTTGTCCTAGTACATAGCTTTCTTCCGATTCAATAGCATTTCCACTTTCATCTAAACCTTCAAAACGAGGACCATAGAAAGTACCGTATGGAAGACCTGGTTTAATCACCTGTGCAAACTGACCTACTTGACCACGACCACCAACAGCACCAGTAAAGATTTCTTCATAATCACCGATGTTTTCAACTTCATTTTTATTGAAAGCCGCTACCACACCAGTTTGCCATGTAAAGTTATCTTTTGAGAAGTTGACCGTGTTTAATGAAATCTCGATACCATGGTTTTTCAATTCACCAACATTCTGAAGGTAAACATCAACAGGAGCAGGTTGAGGAGCTTGTAACTCTAATAAAAGGTCTTTTGTATGTTTTTGATAAGCATCAATAGTACCGAATAAAATACCATTGAAGAATTCAAAGTCTAAACCAATATTCAACTGAGAAGTTTCTTCCCATTTAAGATCTGGGTTAGCATAGTTGTCATACGTTACACCAGCACCAATCCCCACAGCTCCATAGCTTTTATCTCCAGATAATGTTGGAAGAGAACGGTAGTTACCTATTTCTTGAGAACCTGTGATACCCCATCCAGCGCGTAGTTTTAAATCGCTTAATACATCACTTCCAGATAAGAATAATTCTTCAGAGATTCTCCAAGCACCAGAAACTGATGGGAAAACACCCCATTTGTTATTATCACCAAATCGAGATGAACCATCGACACGCATTGTACCAGTGAAGACATATTTATCTTTAAAACTTAAGTTAGCTCTACCAATCCATGAGATTAATTTGCTTGACTCTTTGTATGAATCCACCAAAATATTATCACCACTTGCTGCATTTAAGTTATACTCAGCGATATCATCAATTTGGAAACCAGTAGCATTTGCTCCATTATACTCTCTACCAAACTCTTGGAAAGTATAACCAGCTAAGGCATTTAATTTTACATCACCAAAAGTCTTTGTATAGTTTAAAGTACCTTCTAATAGTACGTTATGTAAGAAGTTGTTTCTAACATCAGCAGATCCATTTCCTTCACCAACCCACTCAATACTACCTGGAAGGTATGCGTTACGTTTTGCAGAAGTAATATCTCCACCGATATTAATTTTACCTGTTAATCCTTCAACAAATTCAGCCTCAACGTAAGCGTTACCTAAAACTCTTTGTGTATTTGTGAAATCACGTACAGAATTCGCCATGATGTATGGGTTTTTCTCTAGTAAGTTAGGTGACGAATAGTCTTGAGGTAATAGTGGAGACATACGGATCATGTTGTTGATAACACCTCCATCAAGAGCACCACCCACACCATAAGGCAAGTTGTTGTTCTTTGTAAATGAACCCATCATATTAGCACCTAATGTTACTTTCTTAGATAGCTTTTGTGTGATGTTCATTCTACCTCCAATTCTTTCCATACCAGAGTTAATCATGATACCATCTTGGTTAAGATAGTTTACTGAGAATCTATACTGAGTATTGGCCGTACCACCAGAAACCCCTAAGTTGTGATTTTGAGTGATAGCTTGTCTTGTCATTACTTCTTGCCAATCTGTATTAGCATCTAAATCTAAAGGAGTTGAACCTTCAGCTTGTGTGGCTGCTCTGTATTCTGATGCAGTAAGCACATCTAGCTTTTTAGCGATGTTTGAGATACCCACATATGCATCGTAATTGACTTTGGCTTGTCCTTCTTTACCCTTCTTTGTTGTAATAATAATAACACCATTTGCACCTCTGGCACCATAAATTGCTGTTGCAGAAGCATCCTTTAGGATATCAAAAGATTCAATATCCGCAGGGTTGATAGATGCTAAAGGGTTTTTTGAAGCAGATGCAGAGTATACTCCTGCTGTACCAGGATCTGAGGCAGTATTATCAATAGGGAAACCATCAATAACATACAAAGGCTCATTGGATGCAGTAAGTGATGTACCACCTCTAACTCTAATGTTTACACCTGCACCTGGTTCACCAGAAGAAGGCGTCATCTGTACACCAGCAATTTTACCTTGGATCAATTGATCTGGTGATGTAAGTACACCTTGGTTAAAATCTTCTGATTTCACAGATGACATTGCACCGGTAACATCTTTCTTTTCCATTTGGCCGTATCCAACTATCACCACTTCTTCAAGTTGTTCAGCATCTACTTTCATTGAAATACTGAAGTTGGAAGTGTTTCCAATAGCGATTGATTGGTCAAAATAACCAATATAACTAAACGTTAATGTTTCTGCACTTTCAGGGACATTTAGTGAGAATTTTCCTTCAAAATTGGTTGTAGTTCCGGTTGTAGTTCCTGTTACAATAACGTTTACTCCAGGCATTGGGGAATTCGTTTCATCATAGATAATACCCGTCAGGTTTCGTTCTTGAGCATACGTAGAAGTCAGTGTTGCTAACGACAGAATCGCCAACAGACTGAAGAGTTGTAATAATCTTTTCATTAGTTAAAATTGTAGTTTATAGGACAGACATGAATTGTTGTGATCATCTCATGTTCAAAAAATAGTTAGACAAAAGAGTATAGCATTAAATAGATTGTTTATTTCATTTTCATCAAGAGCGCTCATGTGTTGGCTATAGTTTGTCTATCACAATTCTAAAGCTAATATGAATTAAAAACAAATGTTAAATGCAGTGCTAATTCTTGAGATAAAGCGTTTTTATTGCACTTTTTATGGAAGCACAAACGTTTTGTAGCGCAACACCTGAATCAATCACCAACTAAACCGGTTGCATTAATATGATAACGAAATAAAATATACGAATTAAATTATTTAGAAACCTGTTGCGCAATCGGTAGATAAAATATTTAAAATGTACTGAATACGTTTAAAAATTGCATATTTCTATCATTTATCATCTGTCAAAAAAATCAAAAAAAATTACTGATTTTTCAATAAATCGGACCTTTTCATGCAAAATCTGTGGGCTTTTCTTCATTTTGTCATTATCTTGCGGCGTGCTTATCAAGAATGACAGAGAGAACGGGCTCGTAGATGTCATGGCAACCGTTGTTCCCAGCGATAGGTGCCAATTCCCGCTTCGGAAGTGTCCGAGAAAGATGAGTAGAAGCATTCGATCTAGAATGAGGGTCTCAGAGAAACTTTAAGCACGTTTTAACTCTCCTATTTTATAAAATAGTTGAGTATGTGAAACGTAACTTTCAAAATATTAAGATGTCAGAAAAACTCCAGGAGTTAGCAAAAGAACGAGTGTTGATTTTGGACGGTGCCATGGGTACTATGATCCAAAGACACAAATTAGGTGAGGATGATTACAGAGGCGAGCGTTACAAAGATCACCCATGTGACGTTAAAGGTAATAATGATATGTTATCTATTACTCAGCCGAATATTATCAGAGATATTCATAAACAGTATTTTGAAGCAGGTTGTGATATCGTAGAAACTAATACATTTAGTGGTACTACAATCGCAATGGCCGACTATGAAATGGAAAGCGAAGTTTACGAGTTAAACTATGCGTCTGCGAAGTTGGCAAAAGAAGCTGCATTAGAATTTACTGAGAAGGAACCTCACAAACCTCGTTTTGTAGCTGGAGCCATTGGTCCTACCAACCGTACTGCTTCAATTTCACCAGATGTAAATGATCCTGGTTATAGAGCCGTTACATTTGATGATCTTGTGGAGGCTTATTATTTACAAGTTCAAGGCTTAGCAGAAGGTGGTGTAGATACGATTCTTATCGAAACCGTTTTTGATACCTTAAACTGTAAAGCTGCACTGTTTGCAGCAGACAAATATTTTACGGATGTAGAAAATGGAAATGTTACTCCCGCTGCCCCAAAAGGTAGAGAAGAGGAATTTCCTAACCAATATAAAGGAAAGCGTCTGCCATTGATGGTATCTGGTACTATTACTGATGCTTCTGGTAGAACACTTTCAGGACAAGTAGTAGAGGCATTCTGGAACTCTATTAGACATGCCGATTTATTTAGTGTAGGTTTAAACTGTGCTTTGGGTGCAGATTTACTTCGTCCATATATTCAAGAGTTATCTAGGGTAGCGGACGTAAATGTTTCTGCATATCCTAATGCTGGTCTACCTAACGAATTTGGCGAATATGATCAGACATCAGAAGAAATGAGTGATATCTTAAAATCTTTTGATGGATTAGTTAATATCGTAGGTGGATGTTGTGGTACTACTCCAGATCATATTGCTGGTATTGCTAAAACATTTAGTCAAGCAAAAGTTAGAGAGGTTACTAAAAAAGAACCTTATCAAAGACTTAGTGGTTTAGAACCTGTAACGATCAAGCCAGATAGTATCTTTGTCAATGTAGGTGAAAGAGCCAACGTAACCGGTTCAGCAAAATTCCGTCGATTAATTGAAAACGGAGAGTTTGAGGAAGCGATTGAAGTAGTAAGACACCAAGTGGAAGGTGGTGCTCAAGTGATCGACGTCAATATGGACGAAGGAATGTTAGACTCTAAGGAGTGTATGACACGTTTCTTAAACCTTATTGCTTCTGAACCAGATATCGCTAAGCTTCCAATCATGGTCGACTCATCTAAATGGGAGATTATTGAAGCAGGCTTAAAGACGTTGCAAGGTAAAGGTATTGTTAACTCGATTTCACTTAAAGAAGGAGAGGAAGATTTTATTCAAAAAGCAACACTCATTAAAAAGTATGGTGCAGCTGCTGTTGTTATGGCTTTTGATGAAGAAGGACAAGCAGATAACTTCGAAAGAAGAAAAGAAATCTGTTCTCGTTCTTATGATATCCTAGTAAACAAAGTAGGGTTCCCTCCACAAGATATCATCTTTGATCCTAACATTTTAGCGGTTGCCACAGGTATCGAAGAGCATAATAATTATGCTGTAGATTTCTTTAAAGGTACGCAGTGGATCAAAGAAAATTTACCACATGCATTAGTAAGTGGTGGTGTATCTAATATCTCTTTCTCTTTCAGAGGTAATAATGCTGTTAGGGAAGCCATGCACTCAGTCTTTTTATATCATGCAGGTAAAGCAGGTATGGATATGGGTATTGTAAACCCAGGTATGCTTGAGGTGTATGAAGAGATTCCAAAAGACTTATTAGAACATGTTGAAGATGTTCTTTTAAATAGAAGAGAAGATGCTACTGAACGTTTAGTTGATTTCGCAGAAACTGTAAAATCAAAGGGTAAGAAAAAAGAGGTAGACCTTTCTTGGAGAGAGAAAACAGTTGAGGAAAGACTTTCTCATGCCCTTGTAAAAGGTTTAGTAGAATTTGTAGAAGAAGATGTTGAGGAAGCTCGCCAGAAGTTTGATCGTCCAATTGAAGTGATTGAAGGTCCTTTGATGGATGGTATGAATGTAGTAGGTGACCTATTTGGTGAAGGTAAAATGTTCCTTCCACAAGTAGTGAAATCTGCTCGTGTAATGAAGAAGGCAGTAGCGATTCTTATTCCATATATCGAGGAAGAAAAAGCAAAAAATCCAGAGTTGTCTGCATCCTCATCAGCAGGTAAAATTCTGATGGCAACTGTAAAAGGTGATGTACATGATATCGGAAAAAATATTGTAAGTGTTGTTTTATCTTGTAATAATTTCGAAATCATTGACTTAGGTGTAATGGTGCCTTTGGATAAGATTATAAGAACTGCCGTTGAAGAAAAAGTGGATGTTATCGGACTAAGTGGTTTGATTACACCATCTTTAGATGAAATGGTATACGTTGCTGAAGAACTAGAACGTCAGGAATTAAATATCCCGGTATTGATTGGTGGTGCTACGACTTCACGAGTCCATACTGCCGTTAAAATTGATCCACAATATTCAGGTTCTGTAGTTCACGTTTTAGATGCTTCGAAATCAGTGCCAATTGCTTCTGCTTATACATCTGAAAATAAAGAGTATAGAGAAGAAGTAATCCAAGAATTTAAAGAAGAATATGCAGTTTTAAGAGAAACTCACGCTAAACGTCAAGGGGCGAAAAAGCTAATTTCTCTTGAAGATGCTCGTAATAATAAAGTGGATATCGATTGGGCAACGACACCAATCACTAAACCATCATTCTTAGGTAAAAAAGTATTTGAGAATTATGATTTAGAAGAAATTGCAAAGTATATGGATTGGACGCCATTCTTCCAGACATGGGAATTGGCAGGCCGTTTCCCTGCGATCTTAAAAGATGAGATTGTGGGTAAGCAGGCATCAGATCTATATGATGATGCAAAGGCGATGTTGAAAAATATCATTGATAATAAATTACTTCAGGCCAATGCTGTTATTGGATTCTTCCCTGCAAATAGTATCAATGACGATGATATCGCTTTGTATGATTTTAAAGAAGAAGATGTAGAGTTACCAGATGCAGAACATCATCATTCGTTATTCTACAGAGAAGATCGTACAAATCAGGTAGGTACATTATGTCACTTGCGTCAACAGAATAAAAAAGCAGCAAGCAAGCCTAACTTCTGTTTAAGTGATTTTGTTGCTCCAGTAGAATCTGGTCGAAACGATTACATCGGTGCTTTTGCAGTAACTGCAGGTATTGGATTGGACAAATTAGTTGCTAAATATGAAGCGGATTTGGACGATTATAACAGTATCATGGTAAAAGCCTTAGCCGATCGTTTAGCAGAAGCCTTTACAGAATTAATGCATGAAAAAGTGCGTAAGGAAATTTGGGGTTATGCAAAAGATGAAATCTTTAATAATGAAGATTTAATCGATGAAAAATACGAAGGTATTCGTCCTGCACCTGGTTATCCAGCTTGTCCTGATCATACAGAAAAAGACAAGTTATTTGAGATGTTGGATGTAACAAATTCAATTGGAGTAGAATTAACAGAAAGTTATGCAATGACTCCGGCTGCTGCTGTTTCAGGCTGGTACTTTGGTAACAAAGAATCTCGTTACTTTGGTTTAGGAAAAATCAATGAGGATCAACTTAAAGATTATGCTGAAAGAGTAGGCAGACCTGAACACGAAATGAGACGTTGGTTAGGCACCGTTCTTTTATAAACAGAGAAATATCTTTGAGGTATTTAATCCTCTCTAATAAATAACTTATTGAGACCAAGCTTAGACTTATTCTAAGTTTGGTCTTTTTACTTTTAGAGTAAATGCAAGTATTTATTTGACAAAAAGAATATGTAATTATATAGCTATAATTTATTGGTTACATTTTCTTTCCTTACTTTTTACTTCTTGCTTAAATTTTCTATTTTCACTTCATAATTAAACCTCCACATGTAAGCAGAATTTATGAGTAAATTAGTAACCTTAGAGAACGCAAATTTATCGGTTCAAATTTCAAGAAATGGAGCAGAATTGCACTCTGTATATCATAAACAACATCAGCAAGAATATTTATGGCAGGGAGATAAGGAAGTTTGGGGTAGACATGCACCAGTTCTTTTTCCAATTGTTGGTCAGGTTGAAGATGGATTCTATGAGGTCGATGATGTAAAATATAAATTACCTCAACATGGTTTTGCTCGTGATATGGAGCATAAGTTGATTACTCAAGACGAATTAAGGTGTATTTTTGAACTAAAGTTTGACCATTCTACAATGGAAAAATATCCTTACAAGTTTGTATTCAGAACAATATATGAGATAAAAGGAAGTAAACTATCCATCACCTATCAAGTGGATAATATGGATATGGAAGATATCTATTTTTCTGTAGGTGCCCATCCTGGTTTCAATACCAATTTTATCCCGAATACTAGTTTTGAGGATTATGTAATTGAATTTTCTGAAAAAGAACCTTTCGAGAGATTATTATTAGATAACGGTTTAAGAAGTGGAGCCATTGAACATGATGCATTAAAAGGTGAACATATTCTTCCATTAACGTTTGAAACTTTTAAAGATGATGCATTAATCTTTGACCATTTCAAATCTGAATATTTAGATATTTATGCCAAGCATTATGAAGATAGAAGATTAAGAATTGGTTTTAAAGACTGGCCATTGTTAGGTATTTGGACCCCGTATCAAAAGAGAGCTGATTTTGTATGTATTGAACCTTGGTATGGTGTAGCAGATCTTAGAGATGAGAACCATGACTTTAAAGAAAAATATGCTAATCAGGTATTACATAAGGAAGAGACATTCTCAGCTACTTTCACTGTAGAGATCATAGATAATGAAGATTAGTGATTATACAGGAGTTTGGCAAGAGGAACAAGTGGTAAAGTCATTTCAAATTGGGCCAAATTACATTTTAAAACCTACTGCAATTGCAGAGTTTTTTCAAGAAGCTGCAGGTAATCATTCAAATGCAGAAAAGTTTGGAATGAGAGAAATGATGGCTCTTGGAAAAGCATGGGTGTTAGGTTCCATAAAATATAAGATCAATCAATGGCCTAAATGGTCAGATAATCTATTGATTGAAACTTGGGTTTTTGATGTTCAGAAGTTTTCTTCACAACGTAATTTTATCATGAAAAACCAAAAAGAAGAAGTTTTAATAGAAGGTTCTTCGAATTGGTTCGGGATTGATTTTAAAAAGAGAAAACCTACTTATATAGATGATTTTATGGATGTTGTCCATGTTAGAGAAGATCTTACAACAACTGGAAAACCTGATAAGTTAAGAGGTTTAGAACGAGTAGATCATTCCTCTCAGCGTAAGGCAGTATTCTCTGACTTGGATCCCGTAAACCATGTCAATAACATTAAGTACTTAGAATGGATGATTGATAGTCTTCCAGCAGAAGTAAAAAAGAAATCACTCAGTCAGGTGGAAACTAATTATCTATCTGAAGTCCGTTTGGATGAAGAAGTGAAAATACTTTCAGAAATAGATCAAGTTGAAAATGGTTTTAATATCATTACTTGTATAATGAAAGAAGAAAAACCTGCTTGTATTTTACATACAGTTTGGGAATAAGACTCCTTCCTATATAATGAATAATCCTTGTTGTTTGAAGAGAATTCAGGTGGCAAGGTTTATTTTATTATGTTAACAGAAACAGTGTTACATATATTCTTTATTAATCATAAGTTTGTAGGTATACATATCATTATTAATCAATTATATGAGAAACCATATCAACAAATTATTCATTTTTACTTTACTTTTATTGCTGTCATCATGTTTAAAAGATGAAATATCTGAGTTACAAAAACAGTTAGATGACCTTGAAAAGAGAACAGAACAGTTAGAAGCAACTCAAGATGCAATGATTGCTTTATTGCAAGCTCATGAAGGTGCTTCTACAATAGAAGATGTTATTATCCATAATGATGGGACAACTTTATTGATGTCAGATGGTTCGAAAATCTTTATTCCAAATACCGAAGCAACTACACCATATATTGGTGCAAATGGTAATTGGTGGATAAATGGTGAAGATACTGGAGTTTCCGCTACAGGAAATGATGGAGAGCAAGGGTCATCACCTTACATTGGAGAAAATGGAAACTGGTGGATAGATGGCGAAGATACAGGGGTACCTTCTACAGGAAATGATGGAGAAAATGGTACAAATGGAGATTCACCGTACATTGGTCAAAATGGAAACTGGTGGATTGGAGGAGAAGATACAGGAGTACCAGCATCAGGTCATTCAGGCCAAGATGGCTTAACTCCATATGTAGGCGAAAATGGTAATTGGTGGATAGGTGATTCAGATACAGGAATCCCTGTAACCGGGAGTGATGGTGAAAACGGGGAAGATGGTTTAACCCCATATGTAGGTGAGAACGGCAATTGGTGGATAGGTGATTCAGACACTGGAATCCCTGTAGCAGGGAATGATGGTGAAAATGGCGAAGATGGTTTAACTCCATATGTAGGTGAGAACGGTAATTGGTGGATCGGTGATACTGATACTGGACAAAAAGCAGCAGCACCTGTGATAATATCAATCCAATATGAAAGCGGATATATGATTTACCATTTTAGTGATGGAACTTCAATTGAGGTACAAATAGAAATGCCAAAGAGCGATTATGATAATATGCCTGATTCTTGGTATAAATTACATCCTGAAGGTTATAAATATCCCTCATATTTTGGGATGTTCGATGATGAAAGTTTAGGATATATTAATGTAAATGATAATTGGTGTTTAGTAAGAATTGATAAATATGGTAACTTCATTTCTGATCCAACAGTAGTAAGATATGGAGCAAACCACTGTACTATAGAATATTCGGAAACACATTTAGTTTTTAAAGAACCTGAAGAAATGACTCTGAGCCTTTATTCTAAGAAAGATGTCTTATTGATGACTTCTATTGATGAAATTGATGTTGATGAGATGTATTCTTATAAATTAAATGGTAAATATTTATCAGTACTTTTTAAACACTATAAGAGCTATCAAAACTATACGTATAGTCTGAAAATTTATGAGATCAACAATGATTCATTTCAACTAATTTCCAATAATGAATTATCAAGTACTGAAAACCACGGTTTATTGACAAATTCGAAGGAAGGACATACCCTATTATATTACGGACATTCAAATAGTCCATACTTAATTTGGCTTGATAAGTATGGTAATGAAATTAACTCTATTTTAGACAAATACGATTCTCAAAAACAGTATAGATTTATAAAAAATAAGCTGCAAGTAATTGAAGCGAAAACAACAAGTTTAGTAATAGAAGAATATTCAAATACAGGAGTATATAATGATACAAAAGTTATTAATTACCCAAATATACCTGATTTATCATTTGATCATTTGTATTCTTACATTAATGGAGATATTATTTCTATATATGATGGTGGAGGTAATGGTTCATTATTAACATATGAATCTGATGTAGATGGTAATTTTAATTATTTATACGGAATTAGATATACAATAATTGAAGGTGCTGATAAAAGTGTTAGAGCTGCATTTCGAATTAATGATTTACTACTTCAAAATACAGGACAAAGTGGAATGTATTGTATCCCAATAAAAAAATAATTTCAGTAAAGTAATGTCAATCATTTTTGACATTACTTTATTTTATCCATAAATAATACAACTTACCCTTTACTGTTATTTCCATCTCTATCACATTCTTATCACTTTCTATAACAAATTAACTAATCTCAACATCTTGAAGCTAAATCTGTAACATTGAATGGATTATGTCAGTATATACTATCGAAATCATCTTAAAATAATTTAAAAAATTAAGAACAATGAAATCGTTAGACCTTTCAACATTACACTTTGAGCATAATTCTTGGGTAAAAGAATTAGCCTTTTATAAAGAGCAAATCAAATTATATACAGATAGAGTAGAAGAACTAACTGAGAAAAATACAAAAACTGGAATTCGTGAACAGTTGTCGCAGTTTATGAATCAGTTTAAAGTTCAAAATGAAGTAATCGATACTTTAAATCATAAAATTAAGTCACAAGAAGAAGAATTAGTTGCTGCAGTTGAAGCGAATGAGGTGAAAGCTTCAAAAACTTCATTTGATGATCAGGCAGGCATGTATTCAGAGATGGCAAAGTTCCATTCAATCTATAATGAATTGAAAACTAAATTTCTACGTTTCTGCGAAGAGTGGATGTAATAGAAAGATTAATTATTTAAAATCACTGACTTAACAATATTATGGAAAATTCGATTGCTTTATTAAAAATTGATCATCACGGTGCTGATATTTATAAATTAGGAGGAAAAACAGAAGGTGAAATTGCTTCAGAGCATCCATATGATCCTGAGCATATCCATTGGCATTTGCACAACAAAAAAGTAAAAAATGGCAAAAATATTAACGAGGATACAGCTTTTTTTAAAGACATCATTAATGATCTTCAAGGATTTAAAGGCTTAGTTGTAGCATCGCATGGTACAGGTAAAGCCAATGAAGGAGATGTATTTATTAAATATTTAGAAGATCACCATAAAGGCCTTCATCAATTGGTTATTTCAAAGGTGGAAACAGATGAGCATGAAACTGAAAAGCAACTTTTAGCGAAAGTTGATGAGGCAGCTTTGCTAGATCATTTAAGAAAATAATCAGAGTAACCACTCGTAGTATATATATGAAGACCAATCCTATGAATACAGGATTGGTCTTTTTTATTCGAATATCTTACAGATACTTTCTCTAAAACTTTTACTCACAGGTAACATTTCATCACCAATTTCAACAAATTCTTTATTCAATGCTTTGACATGGTTCATATTGACAATATATGAGCGATGTATACGAATAAACTGTTCTGGTAATTTTTGTTCGATTCTACTTATCGTTTCTTTTGTTTTAATATTTTCATCTTGTTGATGTATATAGAGGTAATCACCTTTACTTTCAATAAATACAACTTGATCAAAATCGATTTTATAGTGCTTTCTGTCTGACCTTACAAAAAGAAATTCATCTAAATACTTCTTTAGTTGTTTACGGTTTGGTGCTGCATCTTCAAATTTTTGAATAGCTAGTTGAAACCTCTCTAATGCTACAGGTTTTAAAAGGTAATCCACAACATTGAGATCATATCCTTCAATGGCATATTCTCTATAAGCAGAAATGATAATCACTTTTGGTGGATTAGCAATTGAGCGAAGAAAATCTAGACCATTGATTTCAGGCATTTCTATATCAAGAAAGATCAGATCTATATCATGTTTAAGTAAAAGGGGAAAGCCCTCGTTTGCACTAGACGCCTCACCAATTACTTCGTAACCTTCGATTTGTGATAAGAAGTTTTTAGTAATTCTTCTAGAAATAGGCTCATCATCTATGATTAATACTTTATGGTTATTCATGTGATAATTCGAGTTTTAATGTGATGGAATACTGTAGCTTTTCATCATTAATAATAAGCTCATGTTTATTGGGGTAGCAAAGTTCTAACCTCTTTTTTAAATTGATTAAACCTGTACCTCCTTTTAAAGGGGGCACAATTTTCTGTGGCTTACTATTTTTAACTTCAAATGAAAAATTAGAAGCATGATAGTCACTTTTTATTGATAAAAAGGAGTGATCTTGATTGGAACGAATACCATGTTTAAAAGCATTTTCAACCATCGGAAATAGAAGAAAAGGAGTAATCTTTATTGTTGCTGTATTTACATGAAATTCAGTTTCAATATTTAGTTTGTCATCAAAACGCAATTTCTCTAATTCTAGATACTGTTGGATCACCTTAAGTTCCTTTTTGACATCTACATCTTCTTCTTTAGACTGATACACAAGATAATCTAATAAACCACTTAACTGTAATAATATTTGAGGTAGTTCATCTGATTTTTCCAGTGCAAGTCCATAGATATTATTCAGTGTATTAAATAGAAAGTGAGGATGTATTTGGTCTTTTAAAGTGTTTAATTCCAGTTCCTTAAGCTGAACGCTAATCTGTAACTTTTCCTTTTCAAGTAAATGAATTTTTTCTTTTTTTAGTTGTTCCTCTTTAAGTTGATAAATCGCTGTATAGAGCACTGAAATAAACATCTGAACAAACCAGAGCATCGATAAATCATTGATCATTGGGTTAATTGATTTAAATTCTAAATCTACGATCACAATGAAAAACAAGTAGATAAGTAATATTTGAATCCAGCTACTGACTATAAAAGAATAGATGAGATATGTGAAAAACTTTACATATCGTTTGGCATGAAGAAAATTCTTGATAAGTACCTTATTAATATATAATGTGATACCTATATTAAATGGGAACCAAATAAGACAGAATATAAATGTATTAAAATAGTCATGGTGGAAATGTCCCAAAAACAATATGGTAATACTAAACATCACTCCCCAAAAAAGGGATTCAAAAATAATTTTCTGCCAAGGTTTATTAATTTTCATATTCAAATATGATAAATATAGAGAAGTGAAGTTTCTTGAGTCGATGAAATTCTATTACTTGAAGATAGATATCATTCTTTTATCGATGAAATTTTTCATGAATTAGAAAAAGAAAGAAAAGCGATCGAATGGAGTTATTTGCCTTCGAAAATTAATAAACTATCGACAGACTAAAAATGGAAAGCTGTATCGTTTTATGTTTGAACTATTAAGCAATTACTAACTTATATTTTAGAACTATGATCGAACTATATGAAATGGGCGGCTATTTTGAGATGAATATCATCTCTATAGTCGGGGGTGTTATGCTTTTTTTTATCATTATGAGGACCCTCAAGGTAGATAACAAGTGGTTATCGTTGGAGCGTACTCAAAAAATTATTCGAGAACTATCTGTATTAGTCATCATTTTGGGAATCCTAATTCAGTTTCTAGGACTCTTCTCTGTAATGCAAGCGATTGAAGCTGTCGGAAGTGTTCCACTTGATTTGCTTGCTGGTGGGTTTGCCGTGTCTTTACTTCCCACTTTATATAGCCTCTTATTTAGCGTTATTGGGAGAACATCATTAGTGTTTTTTACAATTAGAAATAGATAATACATATAAATTAAAGCGATTGAATTGAGTTTTGATCGCTTTTGTTTTATATAATGAATGTATTTATTCGTTAATAAATTTATTTAAAAATGATGATAATGAGTGGATTACGTTATTGATAGTGAAGATTTTTTTAACCTATTTTTTTACCTATCAATATGAAAAAGTGCTACTCATTGATTTTAGCTGCTTTACTATTTTTTGTCAATTCCACTTATGCTCAATTTGAAGAAGCAGTAATCAACGATTCTGATAAAACAGTCTTAGTGACTAAAAATACCACCTTACATGGCGACCCTGAACCAATAGAGTATTTTGCACCTGATGGGTATACATTAGTTATTGGAGAAGGCGTAACGTTAACCATTCAGAAAACAGATAGTTACAAGGAATATGTTGATATTTATGCTGATGTTAAACTTTTGTCTGGAGCAACTTTAGTTGTAGAAAGAGAGGCTTACCTTGCTATTTTTGGGTCATTGATTATTGAAGGTACTGGAAGTACTGTTGAAGTGGGACAAGGTGGACGTAAAAAAGGATCTTACCTGATTGTTACTGATGACTTTGTCAATAATACAACAGATGGTACGTCAACTATAAATATCTTCACTTCAGGATCATTTTATGTAATGGGTGATGCATTAGGCACATCAGATAATATTGATTTAAATATAAGAATCGGAGCTGATAATGAAGGAAGAAGCGGAATCTTTGTAGAGGGAGATGACCTTTTAGGAATTCATGATTATGTTAATGATTTTACAGAAAGTCTAGAATATAAATTAGCTCAGATTAAAAAATCTCAAGAAGATTTACCAGTTGAATTGATTTCTTTTGATGCAAAACTAGAAATAGACTATGTTGATGTGACATGGGCTACGGCATCAGAAATCAATGCTGATTTTTTCGAACTCCAAGTTTCTAGCGACCAAAGAAATTGGGAAACATTAGGTATGGTGGAAGCCCAAGGAAATAGTACGGAGTTAACAGAGTATCATTATAAAGATTACACAGAATATTCTTCCAATGTATATTATAGGTTGGTTCAATATGATTTTGACGGAGCTTCTGAGGTCTTTGGACCTATATCTATAGTTTTTAATGAACAGCTGGGCTTTACTTCAAACGTATACCCTAACCCTACTAGAGACTTTTCATTTATTGCATTAAATAATATCAATAATAATAATGCTATTGCTATTTATGTATATAATAATACAGGTCAGTTGGTTTTTACAGACCAATTCTATTCATCTGATAAGCATATGATATACCCTCTAGAGAGTATGGAAACTCTGCCAGAAGGGGTGTATTATATTTCGATTCAGAATGGAAAGGAAGTAACAAAAATGAAATTATTAAAAGAATAAAGAACTAATTAATACAGAATAAGAAGAGAAATCAGCAATGGTTTCTCTTTTTTATTTATTAAAATTTCATTCATCTAATGATGCTTATACTCTTTCCATGATATGATCAAATAATTGTTAATCAAATAAAAGATAAACCAGTCTTTTATTACATTTGTATAAGTAGGTTAGTTAATAAAAAATATTGAAAATGAATACAACGCACATTCACGAAGTCATTTTTCTAGTACAAGACAATGACGGAGTTTTTACTCCAGAAACTTTAGTTGATACCATCGCTGAAAAGATGGGAGCTGATATTCAATTTACATCTTGTTCTGGAGTACCATTCCCTAAAGATGAAGCTTTACAATTCTTATTAGATAGAAATAAAGTGATTGTAAATGCTACAGGGAATGTAGAGGTACATCCATCGATGAAAATGTGTGATTCGCATTTAAGATAAATAATTATAGTGTGAGAGAAGGGTTATACTTAGAGGGTTGCAAAATTTGTAACCCTTTTTTATTTTTCTTTACATAACTAACAAATAATATTTATTCATTTTACTACAAATTGCTTATACATTTATAGTATTTCTCTTCATTTTAATCAAATCAAACATTTGATGTTGACAATATTGGGATCGGTTAACAATTGTTTAATATGAATAAATAATAAAAATTAGTTATTTAGTGTCATAGAAAAATATTTAGTAATAACACATGTCAACTACTAAGAAGGTGAAACTTAAAACCCACCTTTTTTGAACCATTTTCAATACAAATTAATCACAAAGACAAAGGATTATTACCTCTTAAACACTCGTTATATGAATAATCTATCAAGAATCTTTCATCAGTTTAGACCTGATGTAAAGGTAAAAAGTGCTATATCTTACGGTTCTGGGCACATTAACGATACCTACCTAGTGACTTTAGAAGATGAAAAAACAACTTACATACTTCAAAGAGTAAATCATCAAATCTTCCCAAATGTTCCTGAGTTGATGAGGAATATAGATGGAGTTACGCAACACTTAAGAAATAAATTTCAAGAACTACCTCATAAAGATCCAAAAAAAAACACGTTAACTTTCCTTCCTGCAACATCAGGTTTGTTATACTATCAAGATGAAGAAGGAAACTATTGGAGAGCAATGGAAACCATCACTCCAGCTAAATCTTATGACCAAGTAGAAACTACTGCACAAGCTTTTCAAGCGGGAGTTGGAATTGGAGAATTCCAAGCTTTATTGTCTGATTTTGATGGGAGTAAATTATATGAAATCATCCCAGATTTCCATAATATGGAGACAAGGCTTGCTAATTTTAGAGAGACTGTCAAAGCCGATGTTTCGGGTAGAGTAAAATTGTCTCAAAAGGAAATTGATTTTGTGGAAGATAGAGCAGAATTAATGCAGACTTTGGTACGTCTTGGAAAAGAAGGGAAGTTACCGATAAGGGTCACCCATAATGATACGAAGATTAATAATGTATTGTTAGATGAAAATGATGAAGCACTATGTGTTATTGACTTAGATACAGTAATGCCAGGCTTTGTTCATTATGATTTTGGAGATGCTATAAGAACATCTACCAATACTGGGGCAGAAGATGATATAGATCTGAATAAGGTTGAGATGGATATCCTATTATTTAAAGCATACACTGAAGGTTTCTTGTCTAAAACAGCTGATATACTAACTCCAATCGAAATAGAATATTTGCCACTATCTGCTCGTATAATGACGTTCATTATTGGCCTGAGATTTATTACCGATTACCTAGACGGTGATAATTATTTTAAAACTCATCACGAACATCATAATCTTCAACGAGCAAGAGCTCAGTTCAAACTTGTGGAAAGTATGGAGCGACAGTTTGAAGATATGAAAGCAGTCGTAGAAAATGCAACACTAATCAATCAATAATATTAAGTAGTTGGCAGTAAGTTGATTATTGCCAACTATTCTCTAAAAACTAATTGGGCTGAAATAAAATGGAAACGGTCAAAACCAAAATCAATCAGGTCGATCAAGAACTTGATGTAAAGCTAAACCAGCTTTATGAAGAAGCTTTTGAAAGTCAATACATTACTGTAGAAGCTTTAGAAGGAAATGATAGATTACATTTTTTTGATGTAGAGGATGAAATTGATTATCGTATCCAACTCAATCATGTTCGCTCGAAATACAGCAAAAGCATGGCAGGTAAATCGAAACCGCCATTGCCTAAGGGAGCTCTTTGTCCCATCTGTATTGAGAATGTAGGTAGTGAAGGAAAAGAAAATTTAAAACATTTGCCAATTGAGTTAGAAGGAGAACCTTTTTTCTTGCAGCTAACTCCTTTTCCTCTATATCATCATCACTTTGTATTGATTTCAGAAGCACATAGACCAATGGAAGTGAGTCTGAATAGTTTCCAAAAGCAATTGACATTTCTTGATAGAATGCCCAATTATACGGTGTGTTCAAATAGTGATAGGGAAGGTGCTGGAGCTTCAATATTATCCCATTTACATTATCAGGTGTTTAAATCATTGAGGTTACCAATTTTTGATACAAAGCCTATTATTGAGAAACAACTAGGAGATGTTTGTTACACTCTTTGCAAATACCCAATGACGGTAATTAAGATTTGTACAAAATCAAGATTTCAGTTAGAAGTTTCTCTATCAAGAGTACTTGAATTATGGCGAAAAGAAACTACTGAAAATACTTGTAATACGGTATTGAGAATCCATGAGGGGCAATATGAGGCTTATTTAGTATTAAGAAACGCAGCATTCAATACACCTTCAAAGTTATTAAAGTATAAATACGAGGGAATTGGTGTTATAGAAGCTTGTGGTGAAGGAATCTTACCAACTCCAGAAGGGGATGAAGCATCACAAATAAACAAAGACATTCGAGAAGAGGGAAAAGCAATTCTAAAAGGGATTCTAAAAAGCATTAACCCTTTAAATAGTGAAGATGCATTATCTTTTTTCGATGAAATTGTTTCGTAAACTGAAAAGAAAGAGAATTAATATTCATTTTTTGAGGATTCAAATATCAGATATTCAGTAACTAAAAGTATAAAGTTTCATGGGTTTAAAAATATTAAGAAATTCATATTCTTTATTAATAAACAATAAATAATAAAAATTATATATTTGAATTATCAATTACTACAGACTCTTAGATAAACAATAAATTAACATAGACATGAGCAATCGCAGAGATTTTATAAAAACAGCAGCAGTAGCAGGGTTAGGTACAATGATAGCCCCATCAATGGCATTTGGAAAAAATAAAAATGGAGAGAAAGTAAAAATTGCTTTCATAGGTGTAGGTGCAAGAGGTATTTGGCATTTAAACAATGCATTACTGAGAGATGATACTGAAGTAGTTGCTATCTGCGATATTGATAATAAAGCAATAGACAATGCTTTAAAATACTGTGAGAAACACGGAAAGAAAAAACCACAAGTTTTCGGTAAGAACGAATACGACTATAGAAACTTATTAGAACTTAAGGATGTTCAAGGCGTAATCATTTCGACGCCTTGGGTATGGCATACACCGATGTCTGTAGATTCTATGAAGGCTGGTAAATTTACTGGAGTAGAAGTTTCTGCAGCAATGACTTTACAGGAATGTTGGGATTTAGTTAATGTACATGAAGAAACAGGATCACATTTAATGATTCTGGAAAATGTATGTTACCGTAGAGATGTAATGGCAGTATTGCAAATGGTTCGTGAGGGGTTATTTGGTGAATCAATTCATGCTAGATGTGGCTACCAACACGATTTAAGACATGTAAAGTTCAATAATGGTGTTGATATTTATGGTGGTGGAGTTGAATTTGGAGAGAAAGGAGCTTCTGAAGCAAGATGGAGAACACATCACTCATTACATAAAAATGGAGATTTATATCCAACGCACGGTATTGGACCAGTAGCTATGTATATGGACATCAACCGCGGAAATAAATTCAACACAATTTCATCTTTTGCTACTAAGGCAAGAGGTTTAAATGATTACGTAATTAAGCATGGCGGTAAAGATCATCCCAATGCTAACCTAGATTGGAAATTAGGTGATATTGTCACATCGACAATCTCCACTGCAAACGGTGAAACTATCATTGTCACTCACGATACTAATTTACCAAGACCTTACTCATTAGGTTTCCGTTTCCAAGGTACTAACGGACTTTGGCAACATGAAGATGGTTATACAGCTCCAGGTGGTAATTTAATGCATATTGCTGGTAAGACCGAAGATCATAAGTGGGACGATGCTAAAGAATGGTTAGATAAATATGATCATCCATTATGGGCTAAATATGGTGAAATAGCAACAGGAGCAGGCCATGGAGGAATGGATTACTTTATTATGCATGAGTTTGTGATGTCGATAAAGCATAATGTCGCACCTCCTATGGATGCATACGATGCGGCTGCTTGGTCAGCTATTACTCCTTTGTCAGAAAGGTCAATCGAAGAAGGCGGAGCAGTGCAACACTTCCCAGATTTTACAAGAGGAAAGTGGTTCAAACGCCAACCTGTTTTTGGTAAAAATGAGGTCTATTTATAAGATCAATTAGTGAATAAATAATCAAGCTTCTCTTTTTTGTAATGATGGTCTCATACAAAGAGAAGCTTGATTTCATTTTTTATTTAGTAGTTGTTTGAATGTCGAAGGAAATTACTTCCAACCTTCTACCCATGCAGTAGCTTTTCTTAAATCTTGGAAATACTGAATTTGAATTTCACCAGATTGCGCCTTGTCTTCATCAAAAGTTTGTTCAATGGATAAGTCTCGAATAAGGTCGCCACTAAGACAGAATGCAATCTTAGTAATTCCACTGGCAATATATTTTGGAACAATTACATCATCATGCCACTTCTGAACATCTAAGTTCATAACATAATGGTATGCTCTAGTATCTACCACAAAACCACTAATTCGATTGTTGACACCATCGGTTTCAACAAGCTTTGCAAAGGAAGAAATATGATCCATGAATTCTTCATCATTCATTTCACTTCCTGCATCTTTCCATTGAATAAAATACCATGAATCAAGTCTATAAACGGACCAAAAATCAGTAGTTAGTAATTCTGTTTTCGTATTCTGTTGAATCTTTTCCATCGGGGAATAAATAAGTATATTAATGAAAAAAGTTATTTGGTTTTATCAAGATGGTCAAGATGTAGCAAAAAAGCAAGTAGATGTAGGGTAACAGATGGTTACATGGATAAAAAATCAAGCATTTTATTAAATACTTAATATTGTACTTTTTGGTTTTAAAAGAAAACTTAAACTCGAAATAAAATATTGCTAATTATGTGATTGGTGATTTAATCTACTGATTGGTGTTTTGAAATATGAAGAATTCAATATATAATTCTAAATTATTAATATTCGTTTAGGTGGATATTTGAAATAAGTCAATTATGTTTGTAAGCAATTGGAATTGGTTATTTTGCAACCGATTTAAAAGGATAACATTCATACAATTACGATAACACATACTACACATAACCATGAAAGCATTAGTTAAATCTAAAGCCGAAAAAGGCTTGTGGATGGAGGACGTTGCCATTCCAGAGGTAGGTCCAAATGATGTTTTGATCAAAGTATCTAAATCATCTATTTGTGGTACCGATTTACACATTTACTTATGGGACGAGTGGGCACAAAATACCATTCGTATAGGCCAAACTATTGGACACGAATATGTTGGTCATGTTGCTGCTTTTGGTAGCGAGGTGAAAGACTTTAAAGAAGGTGATAGAGTTACAGGTGAAGGCCATATTGCTTGTGGTAGATGCCGTAACTGTAGAAGAGGACGCCAGCATATCTGTGAAAAAACAATAGGTATTGGTGTGAATACTAATGGTTCTTTTGCGGAATACGTAAAGGTACCTGCTTCTAATGTAATGAAGATTAATGCTGCAATTCCAGATGAGGTAGTCTCAATTATGGACCCTCTTGGTAATGCGACACATACTGCCTTGTCTTTTCCTCTAATAGCAGAAGATGTTTTAATTACAGGTTCTGGATTAATTGGTAGTATGGCGATTCAAGTAGCTAAATTTGCTGGAGCTAGAAATATCGTTGCTACAGAAATGAACGAGTATAGAGCCGAATTAGCGAAACAAATGGGTGCTACAAGAGTAGTTAACCCTAAATTTGAAAAATTAGAGGATGTCATGGCTGAATTAAAAATGACAGGTTTTGATATTGGATTGGAGTGCTCTGGTTCTCCAATTGCTTTCAACCAAATGATCAGTCATATGTACAATTCAGGTAAAGTTTCATTATTGGGTATTTTGCCTAATTCTGCTCAAGTGGATTGGAATAAGATTATATTTAGAGGGCTAACCTTAAAAGGTATCTATGGTAGAGAGATGTATGAGACTTGGTACCAAATGGAACAGATGTTACTTTCTGGTTTAGATATCGCTCCAATTATTACACACCGTTTTGGAATTGATGATTTCCAAAAAGGTTTCGATATTATGGAATCTGGAAATTGTGGAAAAGTAATCCTTAATTGGGACTAATTCTTAAATAATTTGTGAGTAGTGATAAATGGTACTGCAACTACTTACGGCAACCTTTTTAAATAGACATTATTGTGAGCAAAAAAATATATGAAAGTCTAAAAGAAGACTTAAAACAAATTGAGGCAGATGGCCTGTATAAAAGCGAAAGAATTATTGTAAGTCCACAAGATGCAGAAATTACTCTTGATTCTGGACAATCTGTATTAAACTTTTGTGCAAATAATTATTTAGGTCTTTCCAACCATCCACGATTAATTCAAGCAGCAAAAGATGCAATGGATTCTCATGGTTTTGGTATGTCTTCAGTACGCTTTATCTGTGGAGCGACAGATCTTCATAAGAAACTAGAACAAAAAATTGCAGATTTCTTCGGTGCTGAAGATACAATTTTATATGCAGCTTGTTTTGATGCTAACGGTGGTGTTTTTGAACCATTATTAACAGCAGAAGATGCAATTATTTCGGATACATTAAACCATGCGTCTATTATCGATGGTGTGCGTTTATGTAAGGCGAAACGTTTCCGTTACGCTACTGCTGATATGGAGGATTTAGAAAAGCAATTAATTGCTGCTCAGGATCAACGTTTCAGAATTATTGTAACAGATGGTGTCTTTTCAATGGATGGTCATGTAGCTCCAATGGATAAAATTGTGGAGTTAGCAGACAAATATGATGCATTGGTGATGGTAGATGAATGCCATTCAGCAGGTGTTGTAGGTAAGTCGGGTAGAGGTGTTACTGAACATTTCGACATCCGTGGAAAAGTAGATATCATCACAGGTACATTAGGTAAAGCTTTCGGTGGAGCAATCGGTGGTTTCACTACAGGTAAAAAAGAAGTAATTGAAATGCTTCGTCAACGTTCTCGTCCATATTTATTCTCTAATTCAATTCCTCCTTCAATTGCTGCAGCGGGTATTGAAATGTTTGATATGATGGACAGTACCAACGAGCTTTCTACTCAACTTCATGAAAATACTGCTTATTTTAAGGAGCAAATGTTAGCAGCAGGTTTCGATATCAAACCTACAGAATCTGCAATTTGTGCTGTGATGTTATATAATGCAGAGTTATCACAAAGGTTCGCTGAAAAATTATTAGAAAAAGGAATCTATGTGATCGGATTCTTCTTCCCAGTTGTTCCAAAAGAGCAAGCTAGAATTAGAGTTCAATTGTCTGCAGCTCACACTAGGGAACATCTAGAGAGGGCCGTTAAAGCATTTACAGAAGTAGGTAAAGAATTAGGAGTGATCTAATCACTTACTTTATGAATATTGAGAAAGCGTTGTTTCGAAAAGGGACAACGCTTTTTTTTTATTAATTAAAACTATTATCAGTATATTCAAAAATCAATAATTGATACTTCTTCAATCATTTAGAAATGAAACTATTCTCTATTCTTTTTCTACTATCCTTAAGTGTTCATTGTATTAAAGCTCAAACGGATTCATTATCTAAAGAGCAAAGTGAGTCGATAAGTATCTCATCTCAAAACGATTTTTATCAGTATTGGCTACAATCCGATCGTAATTTCACCAATGGTATTCATATTACATGGGCTAGTCATCATTTTAATAATAAGGTGATGGATAAAATTCTATTTGGCCTAAAACAATCAACACAAAAGGAATTCAGTTTAACGATTGGGCAAGATATGCATACTCCTGAAAATGCAGAATTGTCTGAAGTAGACTCAACAGATAGACCTTATGCGGGTCTATTATATGCAACGTATAAGAAAGTGACATCTGATTATTGGAGAACACTAAGAATCGAAACTAATTTATATTTTGGGATACAAGGTCCTGCGGCTTTTGCGGGACAGACTCAAAATTTCATGCATAGCTTATTTCTAGAAAACAAAGACTTTAATGGCTGGGATAATCAAATTGGCAATGGTTTAGTTTTAGATATGGATATTACAGTTCATAAGATGTTACCGTTTGTTGGTAAACTCTATGAAACAAATGTATTTGGTAAAGCTCATATTGGAACGATATATAATTATGTTCTATCAGGTTTACAGTTCAAGATAGGTAAATACAATGATACTTATTACAGTAAATATGGTGTTCGTCAGAAAAGACCTCCAGTGATTAATGATTCGAAAAACAGAAGTAAAGCAAGAATCTTAATGAATGAGAAAAGGTCGATTGGCGATACATTTTCTGATATGTTATATAGCTTGAACCAAGTGAAACAAATCTATTTTTTTACTGAGTTTCAAGTAGGCGCATTGTTTTACGATGGAACAGCACAAGGGAGCCTAATTCAGTTTCAACCAAGCCCATATGTTTTAAAAGTTGAACAGATCGATCCCTTAATTCTTAATTGGGTATATGGTATTAATTTCAATTTAAAACGATGGATGTTTAGGTATTATAGAGTAGTAGAGAATGATAATTTTAAGAACAAAAATTTATTTGGTTGGGGAGAAGTATCTGTATTCTACGGTCTTTAGTAAAATAAAAAAGGGACTAGAATTACTCTAGCCCCTACACATTTTGCCCTAAATAAATAATGCGATAGTTTTTATCTTTAAGTGTAAGATTTCTCTTACTCTGAATCGTTAATTTTTTTTACTTTATTATCATCGAATTGATATTTATCTCCTGATTCGGGACAGATTCCAATTCCGTTTTTATCAAATTCTAAACGATGTCCATACTCAGACATCCAACCTATTTGTTTGGCAGGATTTCCTACTAATAAAGCATAAGCAGGAACATTTTTAGTTACGACTGCACCGGCACCGATAAAGGCATATTCTCCAATATCATGTCCACATACAATTGTAGAATTAGCACCAATAGAAGCACCTTTTCCCACATGAGTCTTCGCATATTGACCCCTTCTGTTCACTGCGCTTCTTGGGTTAATGACATTTGTAAACACCATAGATGGACCAAGGAAAACATCATCATCACAAGTAACACCTGTGTATATAGAAACGTTATTCTGAACTTTAACATTATTCCCTAAAACTACTTCAGGAGAGATCACAACGTTTTGACCGATGTTACATTTTTCTCCTATTTTACAGTTCGGCATAATGTGGCTAAAATGCCAGATACTTGTACCTTCCGCAATTTCACAGCCATCATCTATTACAGCTGTTTCGTGTGCAAAATATTTTGTTTCACTCATGATAATTCCTCAATTGATGATAAAACGCTTTGAATAATGTATTGTTGTTGCTCTTCTTTCATTTCTGTATGAATAGGTAAAGACAACACAGATTTTGATAAACTTTCAGTAACAGGAAAACTTCCTTCACCAAACTCCTCCTTTACATATGCCTTTTGGAAGTGTAGAGGAACAGGGTAATAAATCATAGAAGGAACACCTTTTTCTTGAAGTTTGTCTTTCAAGGCATCTCTATCTACACCATCTACTATTAAAGTATATTGATGGAATACATGGGTAGAATAATCTGCTCTTTTAGGAGTTTTAATTTGTGGAACTTCTGCAAAAGCTCTATTGTAAATTTTTGCTACATAGGCTCTATTGGCGTTGTAAGTATCCAAATGTGGCAGTTTTGCTAACAATACACCAGCTTGGATAGTGTCCAGCCTTGAATTGCAACCCACTACATCATGATGGTATTTAACCGATTGACCATGACTTGCAATCATCTGAGCTTTCTTGGCTAATTCATCATCATTAATCAGCATTGCTCCACCATCTCCAAAGCAACCTAAGTTCTTTGAAGGGAAGAATGAGGTACAGCCAATATGCCCTATGGTCCCTGCTTTTACTTCAGTTCCGTCAGAGAATGTATAATCTGCACCTATAGCTTGTGCAGTATCTTCTATAACGTAGATATCATGTTTCTTTGCGAATTTCATGATACTTTCCATATCTGCACATTGTCCATATAAGTGTACAGGAACAATTGCTTTTGTTTTTGGAGTTACCTTATCTTCTAGTTGAGTAACATCAATGGTAAACAATTCTGGATCAACATCTACAAAAACAGGTTCTAACTGTAATAATGCAATCACTTCTGCAGTGGCTACATACGTATGTACAGGTACCAAAACTTCATCACCAGGTTTTAATCCTAGTGCCATCATTGCTAATTGTAAAGCATCAGTCCCATTGGCACAAGGTACTACATGATGAACATTGTTATATATTGCTAATTCAATAGCAAACCTTTTGACAAAAGGACCATTGATAAATGCACCAGTATTAATTACTTCTTGGATGTTGTTATCAACTTGTTCTTTTATGTTTTGGTATTGAGTCTGTAGGTCTACCATCTGGATCTTTCCTACATCTTCTCTGTTTACAGTTTTGATCATGACAAATAGATTATGAAGTATGATTCTTTTGTATAGAATCGTGGGTATATATTTTCTTATGAAATGATAGTAAGCATGCTATCATTTTTTAATTTGGGTCTTTATTAACTGTTGGCTCTAATTTTTTCAACAGTAAACTTTCCATTGAAGCGATTAGAAACGGTGGCCATTTCAATCACATTAAAAGCTCTTTTCATTTTAAATCTTTTTACTCTAATTTTTAAAGCTATAGGTATAAAATAAAAAGAAACGATCATAATTCCCAAGATAATTCCATCATTCAACACAGTACCAAGACCAAGTGTTAGGAATAATGCAATAGCAGTAGCCGTTACTACAATTGCACTAGTTTTTGAATGAGTAAAACCTGTTCTTACAAACACATGGTGAATGTGTTTTTTATCTGGAGAGAATGGCGATCTTCCACCCATAATACGAATGGTAAATATTCTCAAGGTATCAATAAAAGGGTAACCAAATAATAAAATGGCCACACTAATAGGGTTATCTATTTTAAAAGGATGGGAAGCTGCTAATGCATAATCTGTATTGATGAACATGACCAATGATGTGGCAATAAAGAACCCTAAAAATAGAGAGCCAGTATCACCCATAAATATGCTTGCCTTTCCCCAGTTATAATACAAGAACCCGATACAAGCACCAAACATTGAAATCATCAAAGTGGCAATAGCAAGGTTACCGATAAGATAAAACCAAATACCTAGAGTCATTGTAATAAAAGCAGCAACTCCGCCTGCTAATCCGTTAATTCCATCTATTAGATTGAACGAATTAGTTAATGCGACAATAACAAAAATGGTTAATGCATAGCTGATGGCTTGTGGAAATTCTATTCCTGGAAATAGAGTGTACAATGAAGTTAATTGTACATTGCCCATCACAACCACTAAGGTAGCTGCGACAATTTGAACGAATAGCTTATTCTTTGGGTTTAATGGCATCATATCATCACGTAATCCCATAAAGAAGATCATGAACATGCCTACGAATAAGTATTTTAAATCGAATACTTGTTCTCCTGAAGTCCAAAGGTAGGATGATATTAAAAATCCAAGGAAGATACCTACACCACCCATAGATGGGATAAGATCTGTATGTATTTTTCGCCCACCTGGAACATCAAATACATTATTTTTTATGACTACTTTTCTTACTTCAGGGACGGCAAGGATGGCAACAACCAAAGAAGAAAGTAATGCTAAGCTAATACGAAGCATAATTTATTCTATTAAAAATGGGCTATTTGTATTGAATTTCTTTATTGTTTTACGGCAATTTATCGAGGCCTTTATTCATTTAATTGTTGTACTTTTTTAAAAAATGGCTATTAGTATATTATTCGTAATACAACAATTATTTTGGGTTTAGAAAATGAATAAAGCGAGGTATCCAAAGAACTTAAAAAGTTCCAAATTCCTTCTTGTTCTTAGTTGAGGTTCTTTGATCCATCTGTATAACCATTCCATTTTCATATTCACCCACATTTCTGGAGCGCGTTCAACAGTACCAGTATATACATCGAAACTACCACCTAAACCTTGATAAATGGCTTTGTGGACCTCTTGCATTTTCATCATTAATAACTCCTGACGAGGTGAACCTTGAGCAACAAACACTACGTCTGGTTTTTTCTCTTCAATATCAGCTAATAAACGTTCTTCATCACCTTCTTTAAGGTAACCGTTTCGATAACCTACGATATTGATTTGAGGGTAATCTTCTTTAAGTTGTTCAATAACTTTATTGATGACTTCATCTTTTCCGCCAACAAAATAAAATGTCTTACTTGTTTCATATTTAGCAATCAAATCTAGCCAAATTTCACAACCTGGTATTTTGATACTATTTAATCCTTTTTGTTTTAGTGCCATAACAGCACCAACACCATCGGCATAACCAATATTATTATTGATAATATCTCTTGTTTGATCTGTGGCATTTAAGATTTTATGAGCATTGATTGCTACTAACATCTTTTTCTCCTTATCAATGATTTCCAACAGCTGATCTCTTGATTCAAAAGCATACGTTTTTACATCGTTGATGTATGCATAGTTGTTGTATTCATCAGGATTGGATTTTGAAGAAGAACTTACTTGTTCTCTTTTTTCTGAAATACTTTCTGGAGTAGGAGCAATAAATAAAGTATTGGATGCAAAATTATCTAATGCAGCAATGGCTTCTACTCTAAAATATCTTTTACGGATCTCTACTGTTGCTAAAAGTATTAAGAAGGCTAGGCAACTTATTACAAAAAGGTATGAAAAAAACATACGAACACTATTCTGAGTTAAAAAAATTACTGTTTGTTATTGTATTGATACGTAGTTATTTGAGCTTCATTATTCATTATATAATAGTATTCTTTCATATTTCGACTATTATAATTGGAGTAAAAAAAGGTCTCTGATTATATAATTAAACCAGAGACCTTCAATAGGGATAAATTTCTAATTAGGCGTTTTTTGAATTTTCTTTAATGTAGTGGCTAATTCCATAAAACATAAAAGCTTGACTCCAACGCATATATGGAATCTTAGATGATAATCCCTTCTTCATTTGGTAATAAAAGAAGCCTTTCTCATCCTGCATATTATCAAATGTCCACTGCATTACCTTATCTGTTAATTCTTTGTGCTCATTGAATTTATTTAAGCTGGATAATGTAACTGGAAGTTGGCCTGGGCAATGAATATCAATAGGATAAACTTTGTCATGATAATACTTTGGAGTACCATCAGCTAAAAAGAAGTTGTTGATATAGTAATCAAACCCTCTTTTAATATTATCCTGATAAGTATAATCACCTGTATATTTTTGGAAATATGATAAAGCATCTAGATTATACCCTGTATGGAAGCTATCGATCCAATTTTGAACTTTTAACTCACCATACAACCATGAACCATCTACTCTTTGTTGATCTACACAAGCTTGTACAGATGCTTTGGCTGCTTCATAATACTTTTCATTTTTAGTATAGTGGTAGCATATTGCTAATATTTTACTACCTAATAACGAAGCGTTGTATACTGTATTGTTTCCGTTTAATGGAGAGTAAGAGAATAGGAAACCATTTTCTTTCTCTGTTCTATTCAGATCATTCATAACAAAGTCAGCAGCACTTAATGCCGTGTTCAAGAATTCTCTGTCTTTTGTGATTTCATAGGCCTTGATTAATGCATCTACAGCGAAGCTGGTAGCTACAACTGTCGGTGTATTCTTCTTGAATAAGAATAACCTTCTGGCTTGCCAATCAAAATTATAGCCCCATGCTGCTCCAGAATAACCTTCCGTTTTTAAGGAGATTAATAACTCTCCCAACGATCTGATATTATCAAGCAGTTCAACAGGTCTACCATAACTTGTATTTCCATTTTTTGCTGCATGGTACAAATTACAATAACCGTTTAAGAATAAAGCAATTCCTTTTGCATTGTACTCTTTAGGAACCATTAATACCTTTCTTAAATTGATAGGACTTCTTTTAAATCCTTGTATCCATGCCAAACGAGCAATATCATATTTTTTAAAAGGTAGTGCTTGGAATACTTTAGAGTTTAACCCATCATAAGGGTCCCAACCTTTGTATTCTTCATTCTCACAATATTCTTTATGTTTAATGAAATTTCTGTCGATGAAATTACTTACCATGATCTTGGGTTTAATCTTAAATATAATAACTGATATATATGAGCTTATGCTCTGATAATGTTTTCTACTTCATCGAAGAAGAAACTTCTACTGTACTTGTTTCTGATTACTCTCATTTGTTCCTGTTTCTTTTTGATCACCTCATGATCAATAGTGTCAAGAATTTCCTGGATTTTATTCTCGTCAAAAACTGTAGCCCAACCAATGCCTTCTTCAATCACAAGCTTAGATGTATCATGATTACCGATTGACATAATTGGTAGTAAATTGGCGATATAATCAAATGTCTTATTAGGTAAAGAGTGTCTTGCTCTCATAGGCTGAAGTCCGATATCATATTTACTAATAACACCACCTACTTCATCTTGAGCTAGCATTCCTTTTATTTTAATGTTGGTAGACTTGGTCTCCTCTAAGTATGCTTTTACTTTTCCATACATTTCACCAATACCTGGATCTCCATATAAATCTAATGAGTACTTAGGGTTATTGTTGATTGCCTTAACAAATGGCATTACGTCGATCACTTTTTGTAGCATACCTAGGTAGACAATACTAATAGGAGCATCTTTTTCTTGTTCTTTCAATAAGTGCTCATATTGGAAGGTCGAACCGAAGCGAGTTTCACTAAAACCTAAAGGGATAAACTTTGATTCTTTATCTGCAGCATATCTATCAATCCACTCTTGGAATGTAGGGATAGTTTTTATGAACTTATCAAACTTCTTTACAGATGGTTTTAGCCATAAATTACAGTAAAAAGTAAATGCTTTTAATAACGCTTTATTCGATAGGTGTTCAAATGCATCAGGCCAGATGTCTCTTACATCCATCACTAATGTATTGTTCTTGTGGAAGAAACTAATGAAGAATAAAAGTTCTACCGGTCGAGAGGGAACAATAATTATGGCATTTTTTGGCTTTTCTTTAAAGGCTAAACTTAAGAAAACCTTTAAACCAAAAATAAGGTTAGAAATCACTCGATGGATACTAATATTATTATTGTATCGGATTGTTCTAACCAAGTTTAATTTATAATCTAAAACCTTATTGGCTTCTTTCTCTTGTTCTCTAGTAAGAAATTCTTTTTCACCATGATAGAAGTTAGAAGAATAATAAGTAACATCATGCTTCTTCGACAAGACTTCAGCCAGTTCAGTATGTCTTTTACCTCTTTGCGTTAGGTGATTTTCTGTTTGACTAATAATATAGATTTTCTTCTTCATATTAGAGAGATTAAAAAATTACAGAGTATTTAATGGGGGCTTCCATTGAACTTATACATAGACAAACGATACCCAACGTAACAGAACTTTCACATTACGATTGACTACTTTCATGATTTGTCTTTTAAAAAAATTCTTAAAATGTAGATAGGAATAGATAAAGTATAGACAGTGTTAGATCCTCTTCACAGTTTGCTTATTCTATGGGAAGGGGTTTCTTTTTTATTTTAATAGTTTTCGGTAGATACCTTTGATCTGGGATACAATCACATTTTGCTCAAAATTATTATTTGCATAATCGATATTATTATGAGCTAATGGTTTTAATGTAGCTTTATTTTCTACACAGTATTTGATAGAATCCATCAGATCTTTATGTGTATCAATAGAGATAATATCTCCATTTATCTTATTTTTTACAATTTCATCTATTGCACCAACTGGGGTAGCCATAACATATAGACCAGCTCCTAATGCTTCAATAACACTATTGGGACAGCCTTCATCATGTGCTGTGGGTAAGATAAAAATATCATTTTCAGCATAAGCTTTAAATTTAGTAGCTTTATCTGCAAAACCACAAAACTCAATATACTGCTCAATGCCATGTTTGCTAATTAGCTCTTTTATTTCTTTCTCTATCTCAGTATTAGCAAAATGACCAAATACATTAATTTTATAATTAAGCTTTTGATCTTTAAGTAGATTGATAGCTTCTAATATTTGGAAGATTCCTTTTTCTTTACTGATTCTACTTAAGAAAACGATCTTAAGTGTTTCATCTTCAAACTTCTCTTTAAGAACGATATCTTCTTTATTAAACATTGTTCTTGAAATACTTACTTTGTTGGGATCAAAACCAAAGAAATTAACTAACTGATCTTTAAATTTTCCTGCCAGTACAATCGTTTCATCAGCTTTTTTATAGGTTCTAAACATTACTGTTTTCCAGAAGCTCTTTTGCTGAGAATATTTTGTATTCCATCCTCTAATGAATGTAATGGTCTTTTTACCAAAAAGCTGGGCGATAAAAAGGAATATAAAGTCTCTGATCACTGGTACTGTGAAAAACGAAGGGCTAACCTGGACAATCTTGATCTCTTTGTCTACAATCAATTTTGAAATAAAGGCAAAGATATCTCTAAGAAGCTCAATGAAATATTTAAAACCTCTATTTTGACGTTCGTAGTAATCTTTTGCTCTTGAACCAATGACAAACCATTCTAGCTGAATTTCATCATCTGAAAAGGAGTTGAAAAAGTTGTTATAATAGTTAACAACCCCTCCTTTACTTTTGGGATCTTTTGTAATAATCAGTACTTTATTTTTCATTTTCTTTGGCTGGATATTAAAAAATAATGAGAAATTTTAAGGCGTCTCAATACACCAAGAATTAGGTTGAATCAGTTAAGCTGCGAGTGTTTTGATAATCTCTTTTACTCTCACATCCCAAGTATATTTTTTTTCCAAAAGGGCAGGGTTGTTTACTCCAATCTCCATCAATTGAGGATTGTCGATAGCACTCTGAATCGCACTCGATAAATGATCGATATCTTCAGGTTGAGCAATTAATGCATTTTCCTGATCTTTCAATACCTCAAGGATTGGTAAATAACCTTCAGCAACAATTAGTTTCCCAGCACTCATATATTCGAATACCTTTAATGGAGAACAATAGTTCATTGTCGGTACATCGTAGGACCAGATAGCTAATAGAATATCAGCTTTAGTTAGCATATATGAAATATACTTATGCTCAATTTTACCTAAAAATTTTACGTTTTCTACACCTTTAGCTTGTGCCTTTAATCCTTCAACTTCTTTTGGGTTGCCACCAACGACAACAAAATATGCTTCTGGACTTCTTCTTGCTAATTCAATAACTCTATCTACTTTTCTATCTGCATATAAACTTCCAGCATATAGTACAATTTTACGATCACCTATTTCTTCAAAGAAAGAAGTGAGATGCTCAGGAACAACAATATTATCTGAGATGGGCTCTGCTCCATCATGCAAAGCAACTATTTGAGAAGAATTTAAAGTTTGATCTACCCAGTAATTCTTTAAGCTATCACTGATAGTAACAAAAAGTTTGAAATTATCTTTCTTCATAAGTTTCTTCATATGTGAAGTCATCAACTTGTTGAAGAACTTATGTTTAGTGAAATAAGCATTATGAGACTCATAAATAAGCTGACCACCTTTACGCATGATATATTGTGAGATAAAATATGATCTTGTATAATAATAATCATACGTAAATGAGATACTCTTCTTTAACGAAGTGAATCTATCCAAAGATTGAGAGAATTTAAACTTAGAGTTAAACTCCGAGAAGATATATTTTACACCTTTCGCATCAGGCATAATATTATTGATTACTTCTTCAGATTTCTCATTGGAGTGTGTTGTAGGCATTAGTAAGGTAACATCATAATTGTTATCTCTATATGCTTTACACATCTGCAAAGTCTGAATTAAGTTAGCTTTTATACTCTTTTGATTTAGTGGAGTTTCTAGGATAAAAAGGATTGAATTAGGCATAATGGTTCTTTTTGATATTTACTGAATAGCCAAGGGTAATCATAAACATAAATAATGGCACACTAAAAATGACAAATGTGGTCGAGTAGAAGAAGAAGGAAACAAACCAAACGATAAATCCTGTAGATGTACCAAGTTGTAATGCCTTCATAAAGTGATCATTTGGGTTAGATGTTTTACTTCTTTCTCTATTAAATACAGAGTGCATTTTTTTATATAATCTCACATAAAAGAAGAGACCTAAGAATCCCACACAAATCATCACATTACCCCAACCCACAATTCCGTAAAGAATCTTATAAGGGTGGAAGATCATATTTCCCATCAGTACTTTAGGACCAAATCCAATAAGTTGAACCATTATGTCATCACTTTCCAATGAATAATTGAATATGTTTTTACTAGATCCAATACGCCCCATGGCATAGTTATCTGGGGAGATATTATTGGTATATGTATTGGCATATTCAATGGCCTGACTATAGTTGTCTATAATATTAAAGAAGCCGGTACTTTGTACTCCAGAACTTACATTTAGAATTACAAAGTTTCCACAAAACAGTATTAGTAGGATAAAGAATAGTGTTTGGGCTGAAAACTTCTTGTTGGTAGCTCTAAAATATGTAATAAGGTTGATTACGATATAGAAGAAAACTACTGCTCTTTTTCCACTGGCAATACCAATAAATAAGGTACTTACAGTGAGGTATAAATATTTTTTTTGTTTTGTGAATAAATAGTAGGATAAGAAATAAGGAGAAATGAACATTACATAAATGGTAGCTAATGAACCTCCTGTACTTACTAAAGTACCTACTTTTCTTTCGAGTGGATGTAATAACATTTTTGAGTTGATCAAAGATGCCACTACTTGAATAACAGCTATTAGGGCAAGAAATCTAAATATTTCTCTTGAGTGGTCCTCCGTTAAATCGATCCGTCGCGCAGCAATAAAAAATAATATACCAATAAATGTGTATCTACTGTATTTCACAGTATCAATTACGTCACTACCATTATAAACAACAGAAAATGTTACTACCGTAGCATATATAGCAAATGCTCCCAGTATTTTAAGATCTATGCCGTCTAAATTGATTTTACTAATGATCACCATAAGAGAGAAAAAAGTGATGGCTTCACTAGCATATTTAATAGCAACAATTGGTAAGCCTATTTCTTGTAATATTCCGTTAAACGTGAACAGATACAGGAGGTTTAAAATAAACCTTGGCTTCATAAAAAAATGATTTAATACGAGGTAGAATAACAAACTTTAAACTAGCCTTGTAATTTTGTTCTTCGATCTTTTTATACGTGTTCTCTGTGTCTCTTGATATAGAAACTTTAATGTTGTTAGTATTTTTAACAATTCCAGTTTGATTACTGTATGTTGAATCTACTAACGTATCTTTCTTTTGTCGGTTAATGGATGTATTCGCATGGTTATTTCCAAAGAAGTTGAACTCATGCTCTTTATATGGGGATTTTAATTTGAAATTATAGCCTACATAATCCTCAAGGTCATTGATTAACTCTGGAGTTTCGTAGAAATCATTTGGTAAGGCATGGAAATTTTTGAAAGTGTTGAAAAAGAAATTGTGATACCTGTTGTATACTCTTTCCCATTCTTCCTTACCTCTTTTTATATAGGAACTAGCAATTTGTGATGGACTTTTATATGTAAGAATAATCTTACAGTCAAATTTGTCTTTATTATAATTATACTGTTGCTTAATCCAGTTCACATCTTTTGAACTATCAATCATTATATCAGCTTCAGGGAAAAAGGTACTGATATTTTCGTATAATTTCTTCTTGCCATCAGCAATGGTTATATCCCAACGGATATCTGTAGATCTTAAATCCTTAATTTTTGCAACATGATGTGGTTTATAGTGATCAAATAATCGATTGATCTCACCAAAAGACATTGCTTTTTTATTGTTCCCTAGAATTAAGTTAAGAAAAGTAGAACCTGAGTAACTTGTTCCACCAATAAATATTAATTTTTTCTTTTTCATATTGCTAAATCTTTAATGTATTCCATTCTGTTTACGATACCATCATAATAGGCTTTAGTTGCTTTTCTAGCTGACATGTAATCTTGTGAATCTGCTAACTGGGTTGCATCATTTATAGCTTTTAAAACAGATTCTTTGGTAAGGTCACAGTAGGTAACTTCATCAAAGTTGAATTTTTCTTTCGTTATACCAGTATCGCTAAGTAGCAATAAATTCTCATAGTTCATTGCTTCAAAAACACTGTTCGAAGGGAAATTGCCTGTTGTAATGATCGAGGCAAAAACCTTTGTCTTTTTCAAATCATATTGTAAGTCGTCCGTATAAGATACTTCAACTAAACCTTCGGCGATTTCCTTACCTAATATATTGTTAATTTGCTCCTCATCAGCACCTTTACCTCTGAAAATTACTTTCCACTTTTTATTTTCTTCTTTAGAGTAAAATTCTTTCACTGATTCTGCAAAAAGGATAGCATTCTTAGTTGACACAAAACGATGTGCAAAGCAGATAATGTCTTCCTTCTCAGGGATATCATAAAGTCTCGGGAAATATAAAAATGGACCACTGTAATGGTTGGTAAGTTTTAAATGATCCTCTTTCAAATACTTTTTTAAATTGTTGTGCACAGTTTGACTTACACAGTTGATATTTACATGAAGGCTTTCATCAAAGTCGAAGCGGTTTAATTGCTCCGCCCATTTATGAACGTGTCTGTTAGATGTAATCTCAAAAATGACTCTATTTTTATGATTTTGTGAGAAAAACAATGTACCTAATCGAGCACTTTCTCCATGGAAACAATGTACAATATCTTGTTCTGATTTCACCAGATCATTAAGAGTATTATACCAACTTAATTTCTTTAAAATTGGCTTTGGAGCATATTTAACCGTCTTATACAGGCGATGGTCCTTTAATGCCTTATTGATAAAAGTATCATCAAATTTGCCACTTTCAGAAATTACATGTTTTTTAATTTTATTGTGTTCTAATATATAGGCACAAAATCTGTTTTTTTGGTAGGCTTCTAAAAGTTTTTGGTTAAGTACAATCTCTACATCTAGTTTGCTCTCATTCACTAAGTAATGGGTAAGTTTTAATGCGCGGGTTTCAGCACCACCAATACCATTTGATGCTATAACAATATAATATTTCATGGAGTTAAAAAAGTATTTGAAGTGAAAGGAGTGAAGTTATCTAGGCAGGGTACACCTAGATAACTGATTATATTTTTGTGGATTAAGCA
Organism: Flammeovirga agarivorans; assembly: GCF_012641475.1. Taxonomy (NCBI): domain Bacteria; kingdom Pseudomonadati; phylum Bacteroidota; class Cytophagia; order Cytophagales; family Flammeovirgaceae; genus Flammeovirga; species Flammeovirga agarivorans. The sequence goes on from NZ_JABAIL010000008.1 coordinate 222,285, forward strand.
ACTAATGCTTCTTTAGTTACATTAATCTCTTTTGTTGATTCTGGGAAGACTTTTTCAAGTTTACCACCTAAAGCATTAAACTTTGTAACAAAGTTATTATAACCTCTTTCTATTTGAAAAGCCTCTGTGATAGTTGCTGTATCTGTACCTTCGTTTAACAACATAAGTACAGCCATACCACCACGTAAATCCGTTGCTCTTACTGTCTCAGATTTTACTTTAATGTTACCTGAGATCGTAATTGTGTTTTTATCTTGAACAATGTTAGCACCAAGTTTTGCCATTTCTTCTAAATATTGGAAACGGTCGAAAAATCTTAGTTCTGTAACAACCGAGTTAGACATTGCGAATGTACCATAAGCAGCAAAAATTGGATGCATATCTGAATTAATACCAGGGTATGGACCTGTAGCAATTTCAAAAGAAGTTGCATTTTTACCATCCACAGATAAAGTTTGTGAAGCTTCATCAAACGAAATACCTGAGTTACCTTCCAGTAAGAATTGCATAGGCACTACCAAATGAGCATATGGGAAATTCTTAATTTCCATTTTTGACTTATTGACAATGGCCATCATTAACCAAGTAATCGCTTCAACATTATCTGGCACTACTTCATGCACAATTGGAGTAATTGGAGTTGATTGACCACCGATACCTGTGATCTGAATATAATCTTGACCAAAAACTTCAACCTTAGCTCCCATTTTAGAAACAAGATCAAGAAGATCAAGTACCTCTGGACGAACGTGTGGGTTGAAAATTCTTGTTGTTCCTTTTGCTAAAGATCCGATTAGAATAGAGTTTTCTGTAGCTCCAGTTGAACGGATAGGTAAATGGATATCTTGTCCTACTAACTCAGTTTCTTTAGTTAGCATAAGTGTATCATTTGTTTCGCCAGTTTCAAAGTTGATCTTTGCACCAAATTTTTCGAAAATATCTAGGTGAATATCGATTTTACGGTCACCTAATTGACATCCACCAGGAAGAGGCACACTAGCATATCCACTTCTTGCAAATAAAGCACCTGCAATTAAAACTGTATTACGAATAGAACGTTTATTCCATACTAATTCATTATTGAAAGATTCATCTTTGATTAGAATACGGTCGGCTTCAATAGATATGTTTTTACCTAAAGCCTCTAACATTTCAACATGGATTTTTACATCTAATAGTTCGTTGGGGTTATTTTCTAAAGTTACATCTCTATCAGTTAGGATAGAAGCAGCCAATAAACGAAGTGCTGAGTTCTTAGCTCCACTTACATTTACAGTTCCATTTAATTTACTTGGGGTAATTTTATAAATAAAGTTTTCCATATCTAATCAAAAAAATTGTATGAGTATAAATATCCATTCCAGTCACCAAAAAATAAGTTGTTGTGTTCATCGATCGTAGGAGGAGAGAGCGTCTTTCCGCAATCGATGGTATGGATTATTTTAAAATCGTTATTAATTATATTGAGTTTTCCTTCGGTTCTTGAAGTTTTCACTGTAACGTAAATATTGTTATTCTTGTCTACAATGGGAGAGGTCCATAAAGCACGATCACAAGAAGTGAGGTTAACTTTCTCTTGTAATTGCCCATTCTCTTGATCTAAAAAAAGTAGATTTCCATCAAAACAAGGTACAATTAATTGTCCTTTATGATTAAGAGTTGACGTTCCTCTTATTTCACTATCAATTTTGATTTCCCAGACTTTTCTTCCTTCGAAATTAAGACAAACAATTATGGATTCATCACTTTTTGAACCTGCTAAAAAAATTAATTTCTTTTCAAGACAAACAACTGGGTTTGACCATAAATTATACGTTTTATCGATATTGTACGTCCATTTTTGTTTGAAATTGTTATCATAAGCATAAACAACTTCTTTTTCATCACAAAAGACAAAATCATCATTCTCTAGAAACGATACACCTGATAATGGGAATTTATATTTTGTAGACAATTGCTTAATGATATTACCATTAATATCAAGCACATTAACTCCAGTTCCAGCTGTATTTATATATAGCCTGCCTTTACTATCAAAGTTCATGGATGCCCAGGTACGGACTGTACCAATACTAAATTTAGATTTATCTCTTTTGATGTATTGACGAATCACAGATTGTAAATAGGAGGGTTTTTTAAGCAATGGTTCATTACTAACCTGGGTTTTCCAAGCTAAATTTCCTTTCTCATCTAACGAGTACACATAACCATCACCTGAAGCAAAATAACAACGGTTGCCAATGGTAATAGGGGTAGAGAAAATCTTATATTTTGTTTGGAAAGTATTTAATAAACGTCCTTCTGGATTAAGCTTATATAAACTACCATTATGATTCCCAACATAAATATTACCATCTTCATCTTTTACAGGCATCGATTCAAAACCATATACAGGATGACTAGGAACTTGAAATTTCCAATTTAATTTAGGCTGATTTTCTACCGTTAATCCACGATTGGTTCGACCATTACATTGTGGGTTGAACAGATATTTTTCTTTTAAATTTGACATTACTTATGATGGCAAAAAGAATAAAATTAAGTGCCCAGACTAAGACTGAAGCATAAGCAATTCCAATCAAACCGTATACTTTAAACAATACTACATTTAAAATTAGGTTTGATAGTGCTCTAAAAATTCCAATGATTAATGAAAGCTTCTCATTATAATTACTTTCCAACGCTGTTGAATAAGGAAGTACCAGATAATGAAACAGTAAAAAGAAGGCAAGTGCATTTAAAATAGGAACACTTTCTAAGTACTCTTCTCCAGCAATTCCTGGAATGACATATTGTGAGGTAAGAATTATAATCCCCACAATAGGTATAGAAGGTATTGCTAACATTAAACAGTGTTTATTTAATGTCGCTGCAGTAAGCTTTTCTTTTGCAGCATAAACTGGGAACAATGGTTGAGCTAATGCTCTTCTAATGATTAGACCTTTTCTAGCTATTGTATTGGCTAATGCATATAGACCTACAGATTTTGGATCTGCTAGAATGGATATCACAAAAATATCTATTCTTGAGGTTAACATGTTTAGGAAGTCAATAAATGAAAAGTATACTGAATCTTTTATTAATTTAAAATTGAGCTTTCTACCAAAATCAACTTTAAGCTGAAAGTCTTTAACGGCTCTTTTGTATAAAAATAGTAATCCAAATATTTCTGTAATCAAGTAAATGGCTATTAGTGGGAAAATGCTTTTTGAAATAAGCACTGCAATAATGGATACCCCTGATTGGAAAATGGATTTATAAATATCAATCTTAGAAAAGACTTTAAAATTTTGCTTGACTATAAATAAGCTCTTTAGTGAATCAAAAGCAGAGAAAATCAATAGATAGGAACAGAAAAAAAGAATTCCGTATTTAGCGTTAGTGGAATAATCAATAATAAATAGAGAGGCTAGCATTAATACAATTCCGATTGTTGAAACAACAAGCCTAATCTTTAGAGTATCACTTATTCTTGGGTCTATATCATCTTGGTTTTGACTTAATGCTCTAATATTTGTCTTATTTACCCCTGGCACTGTAAAGGCCTTATATAGGAGAATATAATTTAATACTAGTTGATATTCCCCGTAAATACTTGGACCAAGTAAACGGGGAATAAAAAATGCATTCAGTAGTGAAATCAATTGCGAAATCACTTGGCTTGAAAATAGGTAGGCAAAATTCTTAAAGAACTTATTCTTCCTAAATTTATGAAGCATGTGATATAATTAGTTTTGATTTTTTCTTATCAAATGGGTGATCAGTTAAGCTCTCTTTTGCTAGTGGGTGATATTCACCTCTTACACCTACAATACCTGCATGTCTGATATCGTGAACAATTTCGATAGCTTGACGAGCATCTTCAATGCCATAACCGTTGCCATTCATAATCTCTGTATAAGAAGTAGTGTGTAGGTCTGTAAATCCTCCACTAAATTCTAACTCTTCACCTTCGATTGTAATAGAACGGAATGTTCTTTGGCCTTTTTCTTTTATTTCCTGAGGGAGAACATCTTCATTGATTGATAAGAACCATCTTACCCTTGCTTGATTGAACTCTAAATAGCCAGCTGCTCTGTCGTGAGTATGAACATGAACTTCATTTCTCTTTACATCACCAAATACCCATGATAACATATCGTAGAAATGAACACCAATGTTTGTAGCAATACCGCCTGATTTAGACATATCGCCTTTCCATGATGTATAATACCAGTTACCTCTTGATGTTAAGTAAGTAAGGTCAACATCATAAATTTTATCTTTAGGGCCATTTTCAATTTTCTTTTTAAGAGCGATAATAGAAGGGTGTACTCTTAATTGAAGAATGTTCCATATTTTCTTTCCAGTATCTTTTTCGACATTACTTAATGCATCGATATTCCATGGATTTAGAACCAATGGTTTTTCACAGATCGCATCAGATCCACGACGTAATGCCATACGAATATGAGAATCATGAAGATAATTTGGAGTACAAATAGAAATATAGTCCATGTTGATGTCTTGCTCGTACTTTAATTTCTCTAAGTGACGATCAAACCTTTCTGATTCTACAAAGAAATCAGCATTTGGGAAATAGCTGTCTATAATACCAACGCTATCAAACTTATCATATGCTGCCATTAAAGTATTACCTGTATCTTTAATTGCTTTCATATGACGAGGTGCGATATAACCTGCTGCTCCGATTAATGCAAAATTCTTCATGATTGAATAATATGTTTATATAAAAAATAGATCAAATATCTAGGTGTATCATACTTTGTGATACAAAAAAATGAAGTACTTTTTTCATGGATTGTACTTCTTCAAATACATATATAAATACTGTTAATGGAGGGGCTGACGCTTTTATGAAAAGGTTATAAAGTTTCAGAATCCGTCTTTTGTCATGAATTGGTAATCAGTTCTTTATTCGAAGTGAAGTGTATTTTTTTAACAAAAAAGGTTTATCTTTTCTTCAGATACATGAAGAAAAGATAAACCTAATTTATCAAGGGAGTATTAACTTATTTCTTATTGAAATAATTCCAATACCATTCTATAGCTTCTTTAATTCCTTGCTCTACATTATGTGTAGGCTGGTAATCCATCAAGTTTTGAGCTTTAGAGATATCAGCCAGTGAGTGTTTTACATCACCTTGTCTTTCTTCTCTATAAGTGGGATCTACAGTACTGATCTCTGCATCAAACTGATGTAAATTTTCTTTTAAAGCAGTAATTAGTTCGTTAAGGTTCGTATTTTGACCTTGTGCTGTGTTGTATACTGTATTAATAGCATCAGGATTCTTCGTTGTAGCTGCCAATTGATTCATCTGAACCACATTGTCAATGTAGGTGAAATCTCTAGAATGAGTACCATCACCATTGACCATTGGACTTTCATGGTTGATCAGTGCTTTTACGAATAATGGAATTACTGCTGCATAAGCACCAAAAGGATCCTGTCGTTTACCAAAAACATTGAAATATCTCAATCCGATGATCTCCATACCATATGTTTTTGCAAATACATCAGCATATAACTCATTGACATATTTTGTAACAGCATAAGGAGAAAGAGGTTTTCCAATTTTCTCTTCTAATTTTGGTAATCCTGGATGATCACCGTAAGTAGAAGAACTTGCTGCATAAACCATACGTTTTACACCTGCATCGCGTACAGCAACAAGCATATTAAGGAAACCACTTACGTTAACATCGTTAGAAGTAATAGGGTCGTTAATTGATCTAGGAACAGAGCCTAAGGCTGCCTGATGAAGTACATACTCCATTCCTTCCACAGCTCTTTTACAGTCTTCAAGGTTTCTGATATCTCCTTCAATTAGAGTAAAGTTTTTATCAGATAAGAAGGGTTCTATATTTTCTCTTTTACCTGTGGCAAAATTATCCAGAACAACAACTTTGTTATTTTGTCCAAGTAATGCCTCAACTAAGTTAGAACCAATGAATCCGGCACCTCCGGACACTAAAACATTACTATTTTCAATTATCCTTGACATTATTAGTTGAGTTATGAATGAAGATTTAGGAGTTAAATATTGACTACTTAACTCCTAAATCAAGTATTTTTAATATTATAATCTTGAAGTAACGATATCTCTAGGAAGCGTATGCTTCACATCATAAACTACAGTATTACTGTTAGTGAATGAGCTCCAGTTCATATCTTGGAACTGATCATGAGCAACTGCAGCGACAACACTTTCGTATGGACCTTTTACGCTATCGATTAATTCGATACCATATTCTTCCATTACTTCTTCCTTATCTGCATTTGGATCATATACATCAACAGTTAGACCATAATCCTGTAATTCACGAATTACATCAATAACTTTTGAATTTCTGATATCTGGACAGTTTTCTTTGAAAGTAATACCCAAGATTAATGCCTTAGAGTTCTTTACAGTGTGTCCGTTATGAAGCATTTTCTTAACTACTTCAGAAGCAACATGAGAACCCATAGAATCGTTGATTCTACGTCCTGCAAGAATTACTTCAGGGTGATATCCTAGTGATTCAGCTTTATATGTTAAGTAGTAAGGGTCTACACCAATACAGTGACCACCCACTAAACCTGGTCTGAAAGGAAGGAAGTTCCACTTTGTACCTGCAGCTTCCAATACATCGATCGTATCAATACCGATTTTATCAAAGATTTTGGATAACTCATTAACAAAGGCAATGTTTAAGTCTCTTTGAGAGTTTTCGATCACTTTTGCAGCTTCAGCAACCTTAATACAAGATGCTTTGTGAGTACCTACAGTAACGATTGATGCATATAAAGCATCTACTTCGTCAGCAATTTCAGGAGTAGATCCCGAAGTTACTTTCATGATATTATGAACACGGTGAACATGGTCACCTGGATTAATTCTTTCTGGAGAGTAACCTGCGTAGAAGTCTTCATTAAACGTCATACCAGATACTTTTTCTAGTACAGGTACACATTCCTCTTCAGTACAACCAGGGTATACTGTAGATTCATAGATAACGATATCGCCTTTTGATAATACTTTTCCAACCGTCTCAGATGCTTTTTTCAAAGGAGTAAGATCTGGAGTTTTGTATTTATCGATTGGGGTAGGAACCGTTACAATATATATCTGAGCATCTTTAATGTCTTCTAAATTAGAAGTATACGATAATCCTGATGCTTCTTTTAATTCTTCTGAAGTAACTTCTAAAGTACTATCTGTACCTGCATTTAATTCGTCAATTCTTGGTTGGTTAATATCGAAACCTACAATGTCAAAACCATTTTTTCCAAATTCTACGGCTAAAGGAAGACCTACATAACCAAGACCAATAACTGCGATTTTTTTATTTTTAATTTCCATAATATTCTTTATACCATTTAACGAATTGACTAATACCTTCTTGTATACTTGTTTGTGCCTTATAGTTAGTATACTTAACTAGTTTTGAAGTGTCTGCATAAGTGGTTGTGACATCTCCAGGCTGAGCTTCAACAAAATCTTTATCGATTACTGTGTTGAATTCTGATTCAAGAGTTTCTATAAAATGTAATAGATTAACTGGTTTACCGTTTCCGATATTAAACACTAAATTAGTTCCATCGATTTTTTGAACAGAAACTTTTTCAATTCCGTTCACGATGTCACGAATATAAGTGAAATCTCTTGATTGATTACCATTATTAAATACTTTAATGGTGTCATTTTTCATCACAGCTTTTGAAAAAATCATTGGTGCCATATCAGGGCGTCCCCAAGGACCGTAAACTGTGAAAAACCTTAATCCTACAGTCTGTATGCCATAAAGGTGAGTATAGGTATGTGCCATCAACTCGTTACTTTTTTTCGTTGCAGCATATAAACTGATCGGCTCATCCACTCTATCTTCTTCAGAGAAAGGTACTTTGCTGTTTAAGCCATATACACTTGAACTTGAAGCATAAACTAACTTCTTGATATCATGATTTTTACAACCTTCTAACATATTTGTAAAAGCCATAATGTTAGAATCAATGTAAGCTTGAGGATTGATTAATGAGTATCTTACTCCTGCCTGAGCTGCCAAATGTATCACTAAATCAAACTTGAAGTCTTCAAACATTTGTGCAGTCCTTTCTTTATCAGAAAGGTCAATTCTTAAGAATTTATAAGCGTCATACGTAGTACTTTGTACCCATTTGAACCACTCAATTTCTTCCTTTTGGATACCTGTATCGGCTAATCGATCATACTTTAAACTGACTTCATAATAATCATTGATATTGTCAGCTCCGTAAACTGTATGACCTTCATTCAATAATTTTTTAGTTAAATGATAGCCTATAAATCCTGCTGTTCCAGTTACTAGAATATTCATCACTAAATTATTTATTGTTTTTTACACCACAGAAATCTAACTCGATTTGACCATTGTGAACTTCAACAGTCTTAAACTCATCATGAGCAACTAAATAACAAATGATATCAGCACTTTCAACGGCCTCTTTGTAATCTGTTAATTTATATACTGGGTGAGACTCAACATTAGGTTCAACAACAAAGAAATTAGCTTCCGCATTTGCATCTTGCAAGACCTTTTGAGCTATATATTTTGCAGGTGATTCTCTTAAATCATCAATATTTGGTTTAAAAGCCAATCCCATTAAAGCAATATTTGGCTTTCTATCATGCTTTAATTCGAATTCTAATTTTGCAGTTTTAATTTTCTCAGCTACCCAGAATGCTTTATAATTATTGATTTCTCTAGCTGTACCAATAATCTTAGATTCCATAGGGTAATCAGCTACAATAAAATATGGATCAACAGCAATACAGTGTCCACCAACACCAGCACCAGGCTGTAAAATATTTACTCTTGGGTGCTTATTTGCAAGTTTAATTAACTCCCAAACGTTTATACCTGCTTTATCACAGATTAGGGATAATTCGTTAGCAAATGCGATTTGTACATCTCTTGATGAGTTTTCAACAAGTTTACACATTTCAGCAGTTCTAGCATTTGTAGGGTGTAATTCACCTTTTACAAAATTGGCATAAAACTCAATTGCTTTTTGTGTTGATTTCTCATCGATTCCTCCGATAACTCTATCGTTGTATACTAATTCATGCATTACATTTCCAGGTAATACACGTTCTGGACAGTATGCAATATTTAACTTTCCTTTCAATTCAGCTCTTTGAGAGTAAATAAGGTCAGCCATTTTTTCTGTTGTACCAACCGGAGATGTTGATTCAATAATGTATAGGTCATTTTCTTTTAATAAAGGCAAAACTGCTTCAGTCGCTGCTTTTACATAAGAAATATCGGGTTCATTTTTATCTTTAAATGGAGTCGGAACTACAATAAGATATACATTACCTTCTACAGGTTTAGTTCCAGCTTTTAGATAACCTTTAGCTACACCAGTAGCAACAACTTCTTTTAATGAAGGTTCAACAATATGGATATCTCCTCTATTGATCGTATCAACAACATTTTGGTTGATATCAACACCATGAACATGAACTTGATTTTGTGTGATAAGGGCTGCAGTAGGCAATCCAATATAGCCCAAGCCAACAACTGTAACTTTCATATTTTCTGATTTTGAAACTCTGGGTAAGGAGTTTCTAGGTAAAAAAATGGATTGATAAAAAAATGGTGCAAGTAGGGGGTTACGATGCTGATTTTAGAACCGTAAATACTTGTCTATCTATATTTTTAATGAAGTCTACAATTCTTTGTGAGGCATTACCATCACCATAAGGATTGTTTAAACGACTCATTCTTTCATATCTTTCTTGATTATGTAGCAGGTCTAATGCTTCTGAAGAGATTTTTTGTTGGTTTGTACCAACTAATATTACAGTTCCTGCCTCAACAGCTTCTGGTCTTTCCGTTGTGTCTCGCATTACTAATACAGGTTTACCTAAAGAAGGAGCCTCTTCTTGAACTCCACCGCTATCAGTGATAATCAACTTTGCCTTATCCATTAACCAAACAAACGCTGGGTAAGATAATGGGTCAATTAGGTGAATGTTTTCAACGTCTGACAAAATTTCATATACCGGTTTTTGAACATTAGGATTTAAGTGAACTGGATATATAATTTGAGCATCTGATTTTTCAGCAATTTCTTTAAGTGCTTTGCAGATATTGATAAATCCTTCTCCATGATTTTCTCTTCTATGGCCAGTAACAAGAATCATATCTTTTTCATTGTTGACTAAACCTTTCAGCATTTCGATTTCTTGATTTTCTTGGAGTTGATTTACTTTATTAACGCTAAAATGAAGTGCATCGATCACAGTGTTACCAGTTATTAGGATATTTTGTGCTGGAGTTCTTTCACTTAATAAGTTTTGCTCAGAAGTTGTAGTAGGAGCAAAGTGATAATCAGCAATTTTTCCTGTTAACTGTCTATTGATTTCTTCAGGAAACGGAGCATATTTGTCATATGTTCTTAAACCTGCTTCTACATGACTTACTCTAGCTCCACCATAAAACGAAGCAATTCCAGAAGCCATTGTAGTTGTTGTATCACCATGAACAAAAACGTGATCAGGTTTAAACTCTTCTAAAATGGGTTTCATACCATTGATGATGTCTGCCGTTAATGAATAAAGATTCTGGTTGGGCTTCATCAAGTTTAAATCAAAATCTGGCTTAATTTCAAAGAAGTCTAATACTTGATCCAACATTTCTCTATGTTGTGCTGTAACACATACTTTCGTTTCGAAATCTGAATCATTTTGGAAGGCCTTTACTAATGGAGCCATTTTAATTGCCTCTGGGCGAGTTCCAAATACTAATAAAATCTTCTTCATATTGTTTTTGTTTTCTGCATTTGGATATTTTCTAAAAAGGAATTGCAAAGAGTTGTAGATTGAATACCTAAAAAATAGAATAATATCTTAGAGCGTTTTTGATTGGTGAACAATTGATTGATGATTTATTTAACTAGTTTTTAAGAAAGTCATTTTTAATATTTCGATTGTAAACTTTCAAATTTTGGCTTTCATTGAAAATTCAGACTTCATGGTAGTTTACTATCTAAATATTATATACTTAAACAAGAAAGAAGTAGTCTATTATAATTAAATCAAAATGTTGTAAAATGTTAAAATTAAAAATTACTATTAAATGTAAATTCATGGGTTCATTTTCTATAACTGTTTGATTATTTGAACATAATATTTCATATTACGCTTAAAAGCATTTATATAATGGCTATTGCTATATACCAACCTTTGATTTGATTTCTATGTTTATTAACTAGCATGCTGAAATTGACTAAAGATCTAATTTTTTAAAATTATATATTCTAAATACGATGAAAGAAATCAAAAACATTTGCTGTATAGGTGCTGGATATGTAGGAGGACCTACAATGGCTGTGATTGCATTAAAGAACCCAAATATTAAAGTAAACATAGTAGATATTAACGCTCAAAGAATAGCTGATTGGAACCATGAAGATTTAGATAAATTACCAATTTATGAGCCAGGTTTAGCCGAAGTAGTAGGGCAGACAAGAGGGAAAAATTTATTTTTCTCTACCGATGTTGAGCAAGGTATTAAAGATGCAGATATGATCTTTATTTCTGTAAATACACCAACGAAAACTTATGGTAAAGGAAAAGGTCAAGCGGCTGACTTGAAATTTATTGAGCTTTGTGCTCGTCAGATTGCTGAAGTTGCTGTTAATGATATAATTGTTGTTGAGAAATCTACTTTACCTGTTAGAACTGCTGAAGCATTAAAGGATATCTTATCAAATTCTGAAAGTAAATTTAA